>NZ_JBYSVC010000045.1:0-21446 GCF_057922285.1 Leptothrix toolikensis (SeqCode) | reverse complement strand
AATACGCGCTGCTCTCAGCGTTTGCCTCGGTGGGCCGCGTGTGGGTGGGGCCGATGGCCGGCGTTTTGGCCGAATCCATCGGCTGGCCGTCGTTCTTCCTGCTCTCCACCGCCGCCGCCTTACCGGCCTTGGCGCTGCTGATCTGGCTCAAACCAGCGATGCATCTGCTGGAGGGGCATCACGACCGGCCCGCAGCCTGATTACTTGCCCTTGGCCAAGCTCAGCATCTTGCCGGCCGAGTCAAACAGCATGGAGACGTTGTTGACGGCCGGGCTTTGAGCCGCAGCGTTGGTCATGGCTGTCGTGGCGGCAGAGGTTGCAGCGGTGGTGGCTGCCGTGGTCGCAGCCGTCTTGGCCGCAGCCACGCTGGTGGGCAACTTCCACTGCATCAACTGATTGCCATCCGGCTGGGTGGTTTGCGACGCGGCCGGGCCCAAGAGCTTGATGGCATCCGCAATGGTGCTCAGACCCGGCTTCAACTGATCCAACTGCGCCGGGTCCACCATGCTGACCACCGCTGCGGCGGTGGACAAAGCATTGCTGCCGCAAGCCGTGAGCGCTGCAACAGCAGCACCAGCGATAACCCACGGGGCCAAGATGCGTTTGAATGACATGGGATGTCCTTGAAAAAAGGGATTGATCGAGGGAAAGCGCGTGATCGTAGCGGATGACTCCCCGCGCCCCGCACCGCACAATCACGCCCCATGAAAAATGCCAAATTCAGTGGCGGTGGGCTGGTCTATTCCACCGAGAGCGGGCGCATGTGCCCGGTGTGTCGGCAGGCGGTGGCGCAATGCTGCTGCAAGGCGGTGGCCGCAGCGGCGGCGGTGAAGCCTTCAGACGGCGTGGTGCGGGTCTTGCGGGAGACCAAAGGCCGGGCGGGCAAAGGGGTCACGGTGATCAAGGGCGTGCCGCTGGATGCGGTGGCCCTGACGCAACTGGCCAAGACGCTCAAGGTGGCCTGCGGCAGCGGTGGCACCGTCAAAGACGGCGTGATCGAAATCCAGGGCGACCACGCTGAACTGCTGGTCGAGCGCCTCAAAACCCATGGCTGGGTGGTGAAGCGGGCGGGGGGCTGAAGCGTTGGTTCCGCGCAAAAAACTCGATATCGGCTGGCTGGATCTGGGCTACGGCCTGATCCAGAGCCTACGCAACCCGGCGGCGCGTGACGCCATCACCACCCGCTTGGCTCAAGCGTGGTCAGCGCAGGAGCCCTCCAAGGCGATGTGGGTCGGCTTATCGGTACGCACGGGGTTGGATGCCTTGCTGCACGCGCTGGCGCTGCCCAAGGGCAGCGAGGTGCTGATGTCGGCCATCACCATCGGCGACATGGTGCGCATCGTTGAACACCACGGCCTGCGTGCTGTGCCGGTGGACATCGACCCCGAGACCTGCGCGCTGCGCACCGACATGCTGGAAGCCGCCATCACACCGCACAGCCGCTTGGTGCTGGTCGCGCATCTATTCGGCAGTCGCATGCCCATGACGGACATCGTGACACTGGCTCGGCGGCACAGCTTGATGGTGCTCGAAGACTGCGCGCAAGCTTTTACTGCGGATGGCTACCGAGGGCACCCCGAGACCGATGTGGCGATGTTCAGCTTCGGGCCCATCAAGACAGCCACGGCGCTGGGCGGTGCGATTTTTTGCATGCGTGATGCCGCCTTGCTGGCGCAACTCAACCAGCGAACCCAGAGCTATCCGGTGCAAACCCAGGGATTTTTCAGGCAGCGGGTCGCCAAATATGCGGGGTTGAAAGCCCTCTCATACCGCTGGCCCTACACGCTGCTGGTCACACTCACTTGCCTTGCCGGCCGCAGCCATGACACGCTGATCAGTGGCGCGGTACGTGGGTTTTCGGCCGGTGAGCTGATCAACAAGATCCGCTACCAGCCCTCAGTCGCCTTGATCGCCTTGCTGACGCGGCGCATCCAGCACTTCACGCCGGCCAACTTGGCGGCACGGATTCAAGCCGCACAGGGCCTGATCAACGTCCTGCCGAAGCACGACGTTGTGGGCCGACAAGCCGCTGAGCACAGTCACTGGGTTTTTCCGCTGCAAAGCGAGCATGCCGACGCTTTGGTGCGCCACCTTTGGGCGCACGGTTTCGACGCAAGCCAGAAAGCGTCAAGCCTGTACGCTGTGTGTGCCACCGGCGAGGCTCAGGGCACCAGCAGCGCCAGCGCCGCCCGCCGCGCGATTGAGCAGATCGTCTACCTGCCCACCGATGCCGGCGCATCCCCCAAGGAACTACGCCGGCTGGCGGACGTGATCCGGGCCTTCAAGCCCGGCACACGCGATACAAGCGATCAAAGCTGCCCGTAGGAGTGCAGACCCGAGAGGAACATGTTGACGCCAAGGAAGGCGAAGGTCGTGACCAAGAGGCCGGCCAAAGCCCACCAAGCGGCCATCGCGCCACGCAGGCCCTTCATCATGCGCATGTGCAGCCAGGCGGCATAGTTGAGCCAGACGATCAAGGCCCAGGTTTCCTTCGGGTCCCAGCTCCAGTAGCCGCCCCACGCTTCAGCGGCCCAGAAAGCGCCGAGGATGGTGGCGATGGTGAAGAAGGCGAAACCGACGGCGATGGCTTTGTACATCACATCGTCGAGCACCTCAGCACTGGGTGTGCGGACGTTGAGCTTGTCGCGCACCGCGATGGCGAAGGCAAAGAAGGCCATGCAGCCCGCCACCATGCGTGCGCCCTTGAGCACCGACTGGGTGGTTTCAGCACTGAGGTTGCTCGCTAGGAACAGCCCCATCAGCACCAGCACCGCACCGGGCACCGCCACCAGACTGATCCAGAGCGTGCGCGCCGGGGTGGTCTTGAGCAAGTAGGCCAAGGAGACCATCGCCGCCAGCGAGAAGGTGCCGTAACCAACGAAATTGGCGGGCACGTGGATCTTCATCCACCAGCTTTGCAGGGCGGGCACCAGCGGTTGGATCTCGTGGGCGTCGCGCGCCAAGGTGTACCAAATGAGGAAACCGACCGCGCTGCTGGCCACCAACATCACGAAAGCGCCGAGCGAGCGAATGCCCTCACGGTGGGCATAGCGCTGCTCGTAATAAAGCAGGAACACCGTGGTGATCCAAATGAAGAGCACGAAGACTTCATAGAGATTGCTGACCGGAATGTGGCCGATGTCGGGGCCAATTTGATGGCTCTCGAACCAGCGCACCATCGTGCCAAGCAGCGCCATGAAGACCGCCCCCCACGCCAGTTGCGAGCCAAAGCGCTGCAAAGCGTTCGAGGCCTTGCCGGCGAAAAAACCACCCCAATAGGCCAAGGTGCTCATAAACACCAGCATGCCCATCCACAAAATGGCGCTTTGGCTGGAGAGCAAGTACTTGAGGAAAAAGCGCTTCTCGGCGGCCGACAAGTCGGCGCCAAAGTTGTCGGTGGTTTGCAAGTACATGGCAATGGCCGTGAGCGTCGCCGCGCCCACGCCCAGCACCAGCGGCCGCAAGGGGCCCCAGAACCAGCCTAAAGCGATCAGGGCCGGCACCGCCGCCAGCAAGATGCCGATCTCATAGCTGTTCATCGAGCCGTGATAGCTCTGGAAGGCATAGCCCGCACCGGCCAGCAGGATCAGGGCGTAGGCCCAGTCGAAAGGCGAGCGCCGACTGAAGACACTGCCGGAAGAAGGCCCCCCGAGGGGGCGCGAAGCAAGGGTAGAGGTGGTCATGAATCAATCCTGCGGGGTGGGGTTCAGCAAAACCTGCTTCAAGGTTTCGAAATCACGGTCGGTATCCAGAGAGGCGCGGTTCACCGAGTAGGCCAAGGTCAAGTGGCTGCCAGCTTCACCTGGGCTTGCGCTTGCGCTTGCACGCGGCTCGATCCAGATCCAGAGCCGCCGCTCACGGATATACAGCATCGACAAAACCCCTAAAGCGAGCAACACCGCGCCCAAGTACACCAGCTTCTTGCCCGGCGTGCGGGTGACTTGGAAGACGCTGGCCTGCACTTGATCGAAACCTTCAAGCGTCAACATCAAAGGTGCCGGGTAGGCAAAGGAGTCAGACAGGGTCACGACGGCCGGCAACAAGAAATCTTGGATCTTTTGCGTCATCGCCAGCGTCGGCTCACCGTCCTTCTCGCGGGCTTGATTGAGCAAATCCAGCAAAGCGCCGTCAAGGATGCGCACCATCATCTCGGCCGCACGCTCACGCTCAGCCGGTTGGACGCGTGCTTCGATGAAGGTTTGCAGCGCCAGCATCCCTGCCGTGGGGGCCGCCCCCGGGGTGGGCAGCTCAGCCCCCGCGAAAAGACCCAAGGCGCGCAAAGCTGATTGACGCAACGGCTCGATCATCTCGCTGCGGTCTTTGGGGGTGATGCGGTGGGCGTAGCGCTGAGCGGCCGCTTCACGCTGCACTGCGTCGCTCAAGCCGGCCTTGAGGCGCAGCCAATCGGCCAAGCTGTCTTTGCCATCAGCGGGTGGGCGCAGATAGCGAAAGGGCTGATCGGGCGACTCGCGCACGCCCAGCAGAAACACGCGTTGGCCATCGACCACGCTGGCTTGCATGAAGTTGTTGAACTCATGCGCTTGGCCCGCTTTGTCGCGCAGCTTGTAGGTGATGGACGGGCCGATGTTTTGCATCGACTTGATGCCCGTGCTACGCGCCCCTGAGCCCAAATGCTGTGAAACGCTGTCGCCCAAATCCACCTTGCGCACATCGGTGCCTGCGCCTTGGTTGGGGGCCATGTTCTCAACGTTGATGACCCGCAAGCCGGTAAATTCAAGCTGCATGCCCTCCACACCGCCGACTTGACTCGGGCTGAGTGCCACGCTGGCCCCGATATCGCCCTTGACATCAAAAGTTGCGCCGGGCCGGCCCATCGGGTGGGCACGCAAAGTGAGGTGTGAGCCGCCGTCTTCAAAGCTCGACTGGAAGATCGTCACACCATCGTGTTCCAAGGGCTCGTTGACCTTGATGCGCGCTGCCGTGGTCTTGCCGTCGGCGTCGTGGATCACCACGTCGCTGGCAAAGAGCTTGGGCATGCCGGTGTCGTAGTAATCGACGATAAATTTCTTCAGCTCAATTTGAAAGGGCAGCGGCTGCAACACCACACCGTCCGACAAGGTGATGAGGGCGATGCTTTCTTTGCCACCTTCAGGCACGAACAAATTGCCCCGGAACGTTGGGTTGCTCTCGCTCAGCCGATGTTGGCTGGGTACGTCGTGGACTTGGCCATCGCCCACATAGGCCGTCTTGCCCTGCACAAGCATTTGCAAATGGACGATCAAGTCGCCATCGAGCAAGCCACCGATACACACCAACACGATGGCGGAGTGGGCGGCGATGTAGCCCAGCCGGTTGGCTGCGCCTTGCTTGGCGGCCACCATCACGCCGTGCTCACGCTCTTGCACACGCGCTTTCCAGCCGCGTGCGCCCAGCACAGCCGCCAAGCGGTCGAGGGCCGCCTCCTTGCCCAAAGCCCATTCGCCTTCGGCTTTGTGGTGGAAGGCTTTGAGCGAGCTCGCGCGCAAGTGCTCTTTGTAGCTTTTCAGGTCAGCCACGATCTTGGGCACGTTGCGCAGCAGGCAAAGGCTGGTGGAGGTCACCAAAAACGCCAAGATGAGCAAGAACCAGCTGCTGCTGTAGACACTGAAAAGCCCGAACTGCTCGAACACGTTGGCCCAGAAGGGGCCGAACTCGTTGACATAGTTGATGGCGGGCTGATGCTGCTGCACCACCGTGCCGATCACGGAAGTGATGCAAATCAGGGTCAGCAAGGCGATGGCAAAACGCATCGACGCGAGCAACTCGACCGCGTGATGCCCGCGCGTGGTGGGCGCAGGACGGACGGGCGCAGCACCGTCGGGAGAAGCAGCTGGGAAATCGGACGACATGGGGGGCGATTATCTGAATGCAACAAAGGCCGGACAAATGCCGGCCTTTGAGTGAGGGGGTCGGAACGTGCGGGGTTTACAAGCCAGCAACGTAATCGGCCAACGCCTGGATCTCACGGTCGTTGAGCTTGGCAGCCACCCCGGTCATCGGGATGCTGTTCTTACGCAGACCGTCGCGGAAAGCCTTCAACTGAGCTTCGGTGTAGTCAGCATGTTGACCGGCCAGACGCGGGTATTGCGCCGGGATGCCAGCAGCGTTCGGGCTGTGGCAGCCTGCGCAAGCCGGGATCTTGCGGTCAGCAATGCCACCGCGATAGATCTTCTCGCCCAAGGCCACCATCTCGGGGCTGCGGGCCGTGCCTTTTTCAACCTTCTTGCTGGCGTAAAACGCGGCCATGTTGCGGGCATCATCTTCAGACAACATGCCGGCCATACCCGCCATGATCGGGTTGTCACGCTTGCCGGCCTTGAACTCGGTCAGTTGCTTATAGAGGTAGTCAGGATGTTGGCCTTGAAGGATCGGGAACGTCGGGGCACCCCGGGTGCCATCGAAGGCATGACAGGCACCACACACCTGCGTGGCGGTGACTTGGCCTTTGGCGATGCGCTCAGCGGCCGAGGGGGCAGGCGTGGCGTGGTCAGCGTCGGAACTCATCGCCGGCGTGACCACGACAACAGCCACGAAGAGGGCGAGGAGCGACTTCAGAGTCAGATTCATGATGGGCGGCGCCGGTTGCGCAAAAATGGAGAAAGGAAGGGGGCGGAAGCCGCTAATTTTACAATGCTGTCCGATGAGTACAACCCAGGCTTCCCCTGCCCAGCGCCCCCTTGACCGGCAAGCGCTGGCATGGGCCCATACCGCCCGCTTTTTGACCACCGCAAGCCGGCTCGATCAACTCCCTGACCACGGACTCCCTGAAATTGCTTTTGTCGGCCGCTCCAACGCCGGCAAATCCACCGCCATCAATACGTTGGCCCAACAACGCCAACTCGCCTACGCGTCCAAGAAGCCCGGACGCACCCAGCACATCAATCTTTTTAGCTTGGGGCCGCTGGAGTCGGGCGTGATCACACCGGGGCTCCCCCCGGCCGTTTGGGCCGATTTACCCGGCTATGGCTATGCAGCGGTCGAGCGCACCGCCAAGCTGCGCTGGCAACAGGTCATGGCCGACTACCTCGGGCAACGCCCGGGCCTGACAGGCATCGTGCAAATGGTCGATTCACGCCACGGCTTTACGCCGCTGGATGTACGGCTGCTCGAATTTGTCACCGAACGCGTCAACTCCGGCCAAGTGCGCTTGTTGGTGCTGCTGACCAAGGCGGACAAACTCAATCGCAAAGAGTCGAGTCTGGCGTTGATCCAAGCCCAAAAAGTACTGAGCGACTGGGCCAGTGATGAGGCCGATGTGAGCGTGGCGCTTTTTTCAGCGCTTAAACGCCAAGGCCTCGAAGACGCCGCGACCACCATGCGCAGCTGGTGCCCCGAAGCCGCTGCGGCCGCCGAACCTTCAGGGCCGACCGAGCTGCAAAAATAAACCGCCGCTGCCCTTGGGTGCCCACGTCAAACCGAAGTAAAGCGGCCCCACGCCGGTGTCGGCACCCAAAAACAAACTGCTCCCCACCCGCCACTGATCCAGCGGCAAACCCACGGTGGGGTCGCGCCAAGCGTTGCCAAACTCTAGGCTGCCACCGGCAAAGAACCCGCGTGTCAACACCGGCTGCTGATTGAGCCGGCTGTAGTAGGTAAACCGTGCCAGCGCGGTTTGCCGACCACTGAGTTGTTCGGGCTCATAGCCCGAGAGGTGTTGAAAGCCGCCCAAGTTGTAGGGCGCAAGCCCATCGAGCCAAGCCTGATGGGCCACGTAAAGCAGCAAGGTGGTGTCCAAGGTCTGGTGGCCCCACGTGTTCACAGCGGTGTAGTCGAGCTCGAAACGCCGAAAGGGTTCTTGCATCTCGGTCAGCAGCTCGAAGGGCGCATCGCGGCGGCCCATCAAGCCGGTAAAGCGCAACCGATAGCCTCGGGTCGGGAACGTCGGGTGATCCAGCTGATCCAACACCAAGCCCAGCTTCCAGCTCGTTTCACTCAGCCGCACGCCGGCCAAGGGCGCGTTGGTGCCCCCCGAAGCAGCAAAGGATTCCGGGGCAATTTGGATGACATCGCGCTGCACGCCCAAGCGCATCTCGCCAAAAGTGCCCCATGTTTGACCCAAGTCCAAGCCGAGCCGGACCAAGCTGCGCGTGGTGCGCTCAAGCATGCTCACCCCCCCAGCATCGGCGTTGGGAGCCAACACCGGATACACCGTGCTGCGCCGACGCTCGCCCTCGGTGCGGACCGCCGCAAACCACGTACCGCTGTCCGCCTCAAGCCGACCCAGCGGTTGGTACAACTCCGACAACCAACGCGGGACCGAGCCAATCTGGAGCCGATTGCGCCATTCACCGCCCATCTCGTTGAGCCAGTGGCGGTTGTGACTGAGCTTGATGTTGAAGTCACCTTGACCGGCAAAGTCACTCGACAGGGCCAGCCCCAGACGAAAATAATTGGGGCCCCACGGTTTTTCTTCGAGGTTGAACACCAGTCCGGTGCCCGCAGGCAAGTCTTCAAGCTGGTAGTCAGCATGCAAATAGTCATCCGTGGCGGCCAAACGCTGGCTATCGCGTTCGGCCGCGCTGGCATCAAAGGGCTGACCGGCGCGACTTTCCATCTCGGCCAAGCGCAATTCAGGATGGGTGGTGTGGGTGCCCTGAAAGCGCACCTGCGTGATCGGGCGGGGTTGCGGCGCGGGGCTGAGCAGCGCCGACTGCCGCGCCTGCCACTCGGCCGGCGGCAAAGCCAAGACCTCCAGTTGGCCATGCATGGTTTCGGCATAGCTTTCGCCCAAAGCCATGATTTGCGTGGCCAGGGTGAAGTCCCCTGAGCTGAAGGTAGACAGCCCCCGCAAGGGCTCGATCAAGATGTCGCGCTTGAGGTTAAGCGCCCCCAAGGAGCGCTGCACGTTTTGCTCGGTGAGGATATTGAGCATCTGCGCCGTCAGACCAATGGCAGAACCGAGCGCGTCGCGCTTGGCCAAGGGCGTACCGATATTGACAGCGATCACCACCTCGGCCCCCATGGCGCGCACCACATCGACCGGGACGTTATCCACCAAGCCGCCATCCCCCAAGATGCGACCCTTCACTTCGGTGGGCGGGAAAAGCCCGGGCACCGACATGCTGGCGCGCAGGGCCGTGGCCAGATCCCCTTCCCGAAACACCACCGCTTGGCCGGTTTCCATGTCGGTGGCCACGGCCCGAAACGGGATCGGCAGCACATCAAAGTTGAGCAGTTGGCGCACCGGCAAGGTGTAGCGCCGCAGCAGCCATTCCAGCCCCCGACTCGACACCGAACCCAACGGCAACATGGGCGCACCCGTGACGGGGTTGAGGCCCATTTCCACCGCTGGGGAGATTTCGAAATCCTCTTCCTTGCGGCGCACGCTCAGCAGCTCACGCGGCACGCGGTTAGCGAACAAGTCACCCCAGTCCAAGCCTTGCAACTCGTGCTCCAAGGCATCGACCGACATCCCACTGGCGTAGAGACCGCCGATGACCGCTCCCATCGAGGTGCCAGCAATCAAGTCGATGGGAATGTGCTCACGCTCCAGCACTTTGAGGACACCGATGTGGGCCAAACCGCGTGCGCCACCGCCCGACAACGCCAAACCCACGCGCGGCCGTTTGTGGCTACCTTGGGCGGGCGGATGCACCACCCCGGCATAAAAAACCACCGGGTTTTCTTGAACTTGGGCCCGAGCCGGGCGTAGACCAAGGCTGAGGTTTAAACCCAGCAAGACAAGGATCGCGGTGGCCGTCGAAGAGATGTGCATGCCGCCATTGTCGCGGCCTCGCGCCTCGATCTCTAGCGCCAGCGATAGCTCAGCACCATGGTGGCGGACCAAGCCGTGGCATGTTCCAAGACCGGGCTGTTTTGGATCGCCACGCCATGTTCAAGCGCCATCACCCGCCAAGTCAGACTCAAGCGCTGTTCAGGAGCCCAAAAACCCACCAAGCCCAGCCGGGTTTCGGTTTGCCCCGCCCCAGGAGCGTAGGGAAAATAAACACTGCGCGAGGCTTGCTCTGGCGTGACGCCGTAATACGACTGGTTGTAGGACGCATTGGCCCACTGGCCCTCGCTCATCAGGGCAAGGCCGAGATCACCGCGCGGCGATAGATACAGCCCTATTCGGGCCCCGGCATCCGCAGCCAGCCCGGTGCCACCCTCGCCCACGTCGTAGCGCAACCCGGAGAAAAACTTCAACCAAGACGTTGCGGCCCAATTGGCAAACAGCGCGGGGTTGATGCTGGGCCGCACCGAACCCAAGCCCGCCAGCGCCTCGGTCTGATTGGCCGAACGGCCCAAGTCGATGATCAGCCGAGCCCCGTACTCCGAGTCCCCTTGGGCCGCGTTGTAGCCCAGCCCATAACTGACGCTGGCAAACCAGCCATTGGCCCACTGCGCATCGACGTTGGGCACCCAAATAAAGGATCGTTGGGTGGTGCCGGGATAGAGCGGTGCCGACGAGGTGATGAACCCCATCGAAAAATGATCCGTTTCGGGCCGGGAACCCAACTGATAAAGGGGTGACATCGACTGCGCTTGCGCGCCCGTTGCCACCAGCATCAAGCCCATCCATATCAGGCGATTCATCGCTGATCTCCTCTTGCCACACGCCGTGGCTTGTTACGCGCCGATTGTGACGGCCGAGACTCCTCACCTGATCACCCATCTGGGGGTTAAGCAACCCCACTTTTGCACACATTCAACATTTCAACAATAATAGAAATATGGAAGAAAAAGATGTTGTCCAAGCTCTTGCTGCTCTTGCCCAAGACATACGCCTACAAGTATTTCGTGCCCTGGTGGTGGCCGGCCCCCAAGGACTCACGCCCGGAGCCCTGAGCGAAGCCCTTGGCGTGGCCGCCAACACCCTCTCCTTCCACCTCAAGGAGCTGCTCCACGCCGGCCTGATCACCCAAGAACGTGACGGCCGCTTCCTGATCTACCGCGCCGCGTTCGACCGCATGAACGCGCTGATTTGCTACCTAAGCGCCAACTGCTGCGAAGGCCCGACCTGCCCATGACCACCCACGTCCTCATCCTTTGCACCCACAACTCGGCACGCAGCGTGCTGTCTGAAGGGATGCTCAACCACCTGGCCATCCAGCTTGGGCGGGATGTGCAAGCGCACAGCGCCGGCAGCGCCCCGAGCGGGCGGATCAACCCCTACGCGATTCAGGCGCTCAACGCGGCGGGCATCGACACTTCGAGCTATCGCAGCAAGAGCTGGGACGAGTTCACCACGCCCGACGCGCCACCGCTGGCCATCGTCATCACGGTGTGCGACTCGGCCGCCGCCGAGAGCTGCCCGGTGTTCTTCGGCGGTGAGGGTCAACAGCCTGTCAAGGTGCATTGGGGCTACCCCGATCCGTCCAACGCCCTGGAAGCCGACAAGCCGCGCGCCTTCGAACTGACCCGTCAGGCCATCGGGTACAAGATGCTGCAACTGCTGGCGCTGCCGCTGGAGACGATGGCCCGGGCCGAGCTCGAAGCCGCCCTGCTCGCCATCGGCCGCAGTTAAAGGGAGCCACGCCATGAACGTCTTCGAGCGCTACCTCACGGTCTGGGTGTTTCTGTGCATCGTCGCTGGCATCGCCCTCGGTCAAACCCTGCCCGGCCCGGTACACGCCATCGGCGCGATGGAAGTGGCCAAGGTCAACTTGCCGGTCGGCCTTTTGATCTGGGTGATGGTCATCCCGATGCTGCTGAAAGTCGATTTCGGTGCGTTGCATCAGGTGAAAGAGCACTGGCGCGGCATCGGGGTGACGCTGTTCGTCAACTGGGCCGTCAAGCCCTTTTCGATGGCGCTGCTGGGCTGGCTGTTCGTGCGCCATCTGTTTGCGCCCTGGCTGCCCGCCGAGCAGCAGGGCAGCTACATCGCCGGCCTGATCCTGCTGGCTGCGGCCCCCTGCACCGCCATGGTCTTCGTCTGGAGCCGGCTGACCGGCGGGCACCCGCTGTTCACGCTCAGCCAGGTCGCGCTCAACGACACCATCATGGTGTTCGCCTTTGCGCCCATCGTGGCGCTGCTGCTCGGGCTGTCGTCAATCACCGTGCCCTGGGCCACGCTGCTGATTTCGGTGGTGCTCTACATCGTCATCCCGGTCGCCATTGCTCAAGTCTGGCGCAAGGTGCTGCTGGCGCGCGGCCAAGCCGCCTTGGACGCTGCGCTGGAACGCATCGGCCCTTGGTCGATCAGCGCCCTGCTGCTGACCTTGGTGCTGCTGTTCGCTTTCCAAGGCGAGGCGATCTTGAAGCAACCGCTGGTGATCGCCCTGCTGGCCGTGCCGATCCTGATCCAAGTGATCTTCAACTCAGCCTTGGCCTACTGGCTGAATCGCAAAGTGGGTGAAGCGCACAACGTCGCCTGCCCCTCGGCGCTGATCGGAGCCAGCAACTTCTTCGAGCTGGCGGTGGCCGCCGCGATCAGCCTGTTCGGCTTTGAGTCGGGAGCCGCACTGGCCACCGTGGTCGGGGTGCTGATCGAAGTGCCGGTGATGCTGCTGGTGGTCAAGGTCGTGAATCAAAGCAAGGGCTGGTACGAGGCCGGGCATGATGCGAGACCATGATCGAACGACACAACCGCGACTGCGTTTGCTTGAGCCTTGACGCCAAGGCGCTGCGCAAAGCCTTGGCCTTGGCGCTTGGGGCTGAACATCAGCATCTGTTTTCGGCCCATCCGGTCTTTGTCTCGGCGGCGCACCGCGCCCGCATGGCCGAGGTGGTGCAGGCCGTGGGCACCGTGGTCCGCCTGCCCAGCTACCGAGAAGACGTTTTGTCCCGGCTGCCCGAAGCACTCCGGTGCGCACCGGCCAGCCTGCAAGCCACGCGCGGGGTTTTTCTGGGCTACGACTTCCATCTGGCCGGCGACACCTTGGGGCTGATCGAGATCAACACCAACGCTGGCGGGGCGATGCTCAACGCCGTGCTGGCGCGCGCCCAGCGCGCTTGCTGCGCCGACATGGAAGCCATGGTGCCGACCTTGGAGCAGGTCAACGCCTTTGAAGACACGATGGTGGCGATGTTTCAGCGGGAATGGGCTTTGGCGCAGCACGGCCGAGATGAGAGCCCCCAGCGACCCCTGCGCCACATCGCCATCGTGGACGACGCGCCCCAAGGGCAGTACCTCTACCCCGAGTTCTTGCTTTTCCAGCAGCTCTTTGAGCGCCACGGCCTGCGCGCCGTGATCGCCGACCCGGCCGAGCTGCGCTGGCAAGGCGGACGGCTTTGGTACGACAGCAACACCGGCAACACCGGCAACAACGACGCTCCGCCGACACCGATTGATCTGGTCTACAACCGCTTGACCGATTTCCCCTTGAGCGAACCCGCCCACGCAGCGCTGCGTGAGGCTTGGCTGAGCGAAGCGGTGGTGCTGAGCCCCAACCCCATCCACCACGCGCTCTACGCCGACAAGCGCAACCTCACCACACTGAGCCACACCGAGCGCCTGCGCGAGCTGGGTGTGGACGAGGCCACCCGCACGGTGCTGCTCCAAGGTATTCCCAGCACCACCTTCGTGGCCCCCAGCAACAGCGCTGAGCTGTGGCAACGCCGACGCCAGCTGTTCTTCAAGCCGGCGCACGGTTTTGGCAGCCGCGCCGCGTATCGGGGCGACAAGCTCACGCGCCGCGTGTGGGAGCAGATCCAAGCCAGCGGCGACTACGTCGCTCAAGCCTTGGTGACCCCGGGCGAGCGCATCGTGCCCACCGCCGAAGAAGCCACCCGCCCGCTCAAGTTCGACCTGCGCAACTACGTCTACGACGACCACGTGCAGTGGCTCACCGCCCGGCTCTACCAAGGCCAAACCACCAACTTCCGCACCCCCGGCGGCGGCTTTGCGCCGGTGTATAGCCCGAGCAGCCCGCCCCCAGCCAACGAGCTTCAAACCAAATAAAACGTCTCCGCCTCGATGCGCAGCCGCCCGGTTTCGCGCAGGCGGCGCAGGGTGCGGTAGAGCGTCTCGGGGCTCAGGCCCAACTCGGCCGCCCACGCATTGCGCGGCTGGCTGAGGCGCAAAGCACCCGAGCGACCTTCGCAAGCCACGTAGTGCAGCACGCGCTCGGCCGCGCTGTGCAACATCAAACGCTCGGTCTGAGCACGCAGGCGGCGCACTTCCTGCGCCAGCACGCCGCGCCAAGCCGTCTGAAAGTTCGGATCTTCAGCCAGCGCCTGCCGAAACGCAGCCACCGGCCAACGCAACCAGCGGCTGGCGCGCGCCGTCACCATCACGTGACAGTGGTAGGCCGGCATGTCTAGGCTGGCCTCGGCGACAAAACCGCGCACCACGCGCTGCACGATCAGCTCATGGCCGTCGCGGTCGTGACGCACCAGTCGCAGCTCGCCCCGCAAGACGCAAAAGATCGACTGCGGCACCGAGCCTTGATGCGCCAAAACACCCGCTGAGCCGCACTCCAAGCGCGCCAAAGCCCGCAAGCCTTCCGGCAAAGCCTTGAGCGCAGGCACAAGATCGGACCACGCGGTCTCATCCAAAGAGTTTGCAAACATGACTCGGATCATAGGGGGATGGGTATATGCCGCCCCATCATCCGGCCATGAAACTGCACCACACCCTCCTCGCGACCAGCCTCAGCCTCGTCGCCCTGACCTTGTCCGCCGCAGAGCCCGCCACCGACGGCCGCATCGCGGTGCATTTCCCGGCCGAGCTGCGCACCGAGACGCTGCGCAACATGCGCGATCACCTGCTGGCGCTGCAACAGATGCAAGACGCCTTGGCGCGCAGCGACTTTGAGCGCGTGCGCGACATCGCTGAAAACCGCCTGGGCATGTCTTCGATGAAAGCCCACGGCGCGCACCACGTAGCCCAACACATGCCCGAAGGCATGCAAGCCATCGGCAGCGCCATGCACCGATCCGCCAGCCGCCTCGCCACCGAAGCCGCCAACGCCAGCGCCAGCAACAACCCCCAACCCGTCCTCGCCGCCTTGGCCACCCTCACCCAACAATGCGTGGCCTGCCACACGGGCTATCGGTTGGAGTGAATCGCGCCCAACGCGCTCTTCCAGTCGCGGAACACGTCCAGATCGAAGCCGTCGGGGTAGTTCAGCAGGCCGGGGGTGTGGCCTTTTTTCTCGATCTCGCCGTATTGCCAGATGATTTTCTTGGTCTGGCGGTCGATGACGACCACGCGGTCGCGCAGGTCGTCGGCGACGATGATGTCGTGGGTGTCGGGCAGCTCACGCGCCAGCGAGGGTTTGGTCAGCATGGCATCGCCCTTTTCGACGCGGTACTGCCAGCTGACCTTCTTGGTGGCCGGATCAAAGATCACCACTTGGCCGGGAGCCACAAAGTCGGCCACGATCACTTGGCCGTCTTCGGTCATGAAGGCGTCTGAGGGATAACGCACGCCGGGGGCTTGGACGCTCCAGAGCACCTTGCCTTCGCGGGTGATGCGGCTGATCCAAGCGCCGGAAATCTCGCTCACCAAGATGTCGCCGTTGGCCAGCGGGGTCGCACCGTTCGGCCAGGCCAAGGTGTGCGGCGGGTTGTGCTCGCACTTGCCGGGCTGCCCCCAAGTGGTGGTGCGCTTGTCGGTCTTGGGGTCGATGATCACCACGCGGCAGTTGCGGATGTCGGCGGTCAGAAACTGGCCGTCTTCGAGCAAATGGGCGTCATCCGGGTAGTTGAAGTGGCTGGCGTCCTTGCCCGATTCATCGGGCGTGCCGTGGGTCCAGATCAGCGTGCGGCTGTCGTAATCGACCAGATGCACGTCGTAGTTGTCTTCCTCGCTCACGGCCAAGGTTTTGCCGTCAGCGCTGAAGTTCACGTCCTCGTTGCCCCGGTAGATCTTGAGGTTCGGCGAGGGGAACTCCCACAAGATGCGCTTGTCGGGCGCCACTTCGATCAAGCGGTTATTGCGCCGGTCGGCGATCAGGATCGGGTACGGCAGCGGTTTGCCCCACGAGGCCACCGGCTTTTTGCGGTTGCCGGTGACCAAAGGCGGGCTGGGCAAGGTCACACCGCTGGAGACGATGCCCGCGCCTTGCATCTCGGGCGTGACCTTGACAGGCCCCGCCGCGACCGACGTGCTGCAAGCCGCTGCACCGCACAGCACGGCGGCCCAAACCAAGCCAAGAGAAGGTGTTTTCATGATCGCCGCACAGGCCTTGGGCCATGGAGTCAAAGAGGGTTTGATTCTGTCCAGCCCCGGGTCACCGTCACCACGATCAGATCAACAACCGCTCAACCAGCTGCAACGCATCGCTTACCCATCGATACCCCCTGAGTCCGGGGGCTGGTATTGTGCGGGCCTTCACAGCCGTTGAACCCCCACGACTTTTGAGGCTTGGACCCATGTTTGCTCTTTTGAATCCCTTCTTCCTGCGGCGGCAACGCACCCAGGGTATTTTTTTGGTGCTGCTTGGCTTGCTCATGCTCGCCATGCTCCTGCCGGCTCCGGCGCAGGCGCAAGACGACGATGAGAAGGCGCAGAACTTGGCCAACTGCTTGGCGCGCAAAGGCCCCAGCAAATGCAAGAAGCAATGGCTCAACCCGGATGACGTTTGGCGCGTCGAAGACGTCGAGCGGCGCGAAAACTTGCGCATCTGCCTGAGTGGCCGCACGCCCGAGAGCTGCGACCGCGTCTTGCTGTCGCTGAAGGAGATCCAGCAAACCATCGTGGCCGAGCGGCGCGAGAACCTCAAAATCTGCTTGGTGGGCAACAGCCGCGAAAAGCGTGCTTGCCGCAAAGACTGGTTGACCGAGGTCGATCTGAAGCGCGTCGAAGCCACCGAGCAAACCCGCTCGCATTGCACCAATGGCAAGGGCGGCAGCGAATGCGGGGCCCTGCTCCTACCCCCTAGGGCCCTGAAGGCGACGGCGGCCATCCCCTCCTCGGCCGCAACACCCCGCCCCCCCAAGGTGGCCAAGGTCGCGACACCCCCCGCCTCGTCAACGGCTGACACCCCTTCGGCCACGGCCACCAAGGCCGTGGCTGCTGAGGATGATTTCTCGACCTGCGAAGTCGATCAGTTCGTGGATGCGGTCTCGTCGGAAGGCCGAGTGGCTGAGTTGCAAGACGGCTCGATCTGGGTGGTCGCCACCAAGGACGCCGACAAGATCTTGGCGTGGGTGCTACCCGCCTACGTGGTGGCCTGCGAAGGTCGGCTGATCCACGGCGAAACCGGCCAGATCATCGCCGCCCAACAACAACGCTAAGGCCTCATCGCCTCATTGCCTCATGTCCGGCCTGATCCGTATCCGTGGCGCGCGCCAGCACAACCTCAAAAACCTCGACCTTGACATCCGCACCGGCGAGCTGACGGTGGTCACCGGCCCGAGCGGCTCGGGCAAATCGAGTTTGGTGTTTGACACGCTCTACGCCGAAGGCCAACGGCGCTACGTCGAGACCTTCTCGGCCTACGCGCGCCAGTTTTTGGACCGGATGGATCGGCCGGCGGTCGATGCAGTTGAGGGCGTGCCGCCGGCGATTGCCATCGACCAGAGCAACCCGGTGCGCACCAGCCGCTCGACGGTCGGGACGATGACCGAGCTCAACGACCATCTGAAGCTGCTCTTTGCGCGCAAGGCGCAGCTCTTTGATGCCGACACCGCCCAAGCGGTGCGCGAGGATGACCCGGAGTCGATCTACGCCGACTTGCAAGCGCGCTGCGCCCAAGCCGGTGACCCGCGCTTGGTGCTGACCTTCCCGGTTGAGTTGCCGGCCGACACCTCGCCCGAGCAGCTTGAACAATGGCTGGCCGCCAGCGGCTACACCCGCATCCACGCTGAACGCACGGTGGCCACCCTCACCGGGCCGCGCAAGCTGCTCGACGTGGTGGCCGACCGTTTTCGGCTCGGCAACGCCGAAAAAATCCGCGTCATCGAAGCCCTGGAAGCCGCCCTGAAACACGGCAGCGGGCGGTGCCATGTGTATGCCGAAGACGCCCTTTGGCGCTACAGCCAAGGCCTGCATTGCCCCGATTCCGAGCGCCGCTACAGCGCGCCGCAACCGGCGATGTTCTCCTTCAACTCGGCCTATGGCGCTTGCGAGACGTGCCGGGGCTTTGGCCGGGTGGTGGGGGTGGATTTCGGGTTGGTGATTCCGGATGTGCGCAAAAGCCTGCGCAACGGCGCGATCAAACCGCTGCAAACCCCCGCGTGGGCCGAATGCCAAGACGATCTGCTGCGCTATGCGGGCGAAGCGGGCATCCCGCGCGACAACGCTTGGGCACAACTCACCCCGGCGCAACAAGCGTGGGTGATCGACGGTGCGCCCGACTGGCAGGGCGACTGGAAAAAACACTGGTACGGCATCCGGCGCTTTTTTGAGTATCTGGAGAGCAAGGCCTACAAGATGCACATCCGCGTGCTCTTGTCCAAGTACCGCAGCTACACGCCCTGCACCGTCTGCGCCGGCGCGCGGCTGAAGCTCGAACCGCTGCTCTGGCGTCTGGGCAGCAAGGCCCAAGCCGACGCGGTGCTGCCCGCCGCGCAACGCTTTTTGCCCCAAGGCACCGGCTGGAGCCGCGCCCAGCTCGAAGCCCTGCCGGGCCTTGGGCTGCACGACCTGATGCTGCTGCCCATCGAGCGCCTGCATCGCTTCTTCGCGGCCTCAGCATCCACCGCCACCGCCGACCCACTCCACCGCCTTCAAGAGGAAATCCGCACCCGCCTGAAATACCTCGGCGACGTCGGCTTGGGCTACCTGACGCTGGACCGCCAAAGCCGCACCTTGAGCGGCGGCGAGGTGCAACGCATCAACCTGACCACCGCCTTGGGCACCTCGCTGGTGAACACGCTGTTTGTGCTGGACGAGCCCAGCATCGGCCTGCATCCGCGCGATATGCACCGCATCAACGGCGCGATGCTGCGCCTGCGCGACGCCGGCAACACCTTGGTGGTGGTGGAACACGACCCCGCCGTGATGCTGGCGGCCGACCGCATCATCGACCTCGGTCCCGGCCCCGGCACCCAAGGCGGGCGCATCGTGTTTGACGGCACGCCCGAGGATCTCAAAGCGGCTGAAACGCTCACCGGCGCTTATTTGGGCGCACGGCGCACCATCGGCTTGGGCTTGAGCCGCTTGGTGCAAAACGGCCCCCAGAGCGACACCCCACACCTGCGGCTTGAAGGGGTGCGCGAGCACAACTTGCAAAACATCGACGTCACCTTGCCGCTGCAACGGCTGGTCTGCATCACCGGCGTGAGCGGCTCGGGCAAATCGACCCTGATCCAAGACGTGCTCTACCCGGCCTTGGCGCGCCACTTCGGCCAAGCCACCGAGTCGCCCGGCTTGCACGACCGTTTGCTCGGCACCGAAGCCCTGAGCGCCGCCGTGATGGTCGATCAAAGCCCGATTGGCAAGACGGCGCGCTCCAATCCGGCCAGTTTTGTCGGCGCTTTTGACGCCATCCGCGAGCTGTTCGCCCACCTGCCCACCGCCCAGCAACGCGGCTACAGCGCCGGCATGTTCAGCTTCAACGCCGGCGACGGCCGCTGCCCCACCTGCGGCGGTACCGGCTTTGAGCATGTCGAGATGCAGTTCTTGAGCGACGTTTACCTGCGCTGCCCCGACTGCGACGGCACGCGCTACCGCGCCGAAATCCGCGACATCACGCTGACACGCTTGGGCAAGGCGCTCTCCATCGCCGACGTGCTGGAGCTGACCGTGGCCGACGCTGTGCGGCTCTTTGGTCAAGACTTGGAGGTGGTGCGCACCTTGCAGCCGCTGGTCGATGTCGGCTTGGACTACGTCAAGCTCGGCCAGCCGGTGCCCACGCTCTCGGGCGGCGAGGCGCAGCGCCTCAAGCTGGCCAGTTTTCTGACGGAGGCCGCCGTCAAACCCCCAGCCCGGGCCGGCAAGGCCAAGGCGGCGCTGCCCAAAAAAGGCACGCTCTTTTTGTTCGACGAGCCAACCACCGGGCTGCACTTTGACGACATCGCCAAGCTGATGCGCAGCTTCGCCAAGCTGCTCGAAGCGGGCCACAGCCTGCTGGTGATCGAACACAACCTCGACGTCATCCGCGCCGCCGACTGGATCGTCGATCTCGGCCCCGAAGGCGGCGACGCCGGCGGCCTGCTGGTGACGGCGGGCACGCCCGACGATCTGCGCGCGCACCCCACCTCACACACCGGGCAGGCGCTGCGGGAGTACGAGGGGAGTTTGGGGGTGGCAGAAATGACCCCGTTCGGGTTGAGCCCAGCACCGTTCGCCCTGAGCCTGTCGAAGGGCCTGCCCCACGCTGGGCTTCGACAAGCTCAGCCCGAACGGTTAGCTCAGCCCGAACGGACAGAAGCCATCCAAATCATCAACGCCCGCGAGCACAACCTCCAAGGCATTGACGTCAACATCCCGCGCGGCAAGTTCACGGTGATCACGGGGGTGTCGGGCTCGGGCAAATCGACTTTGGCTTTTGACATCTTGTTCAACGAGGGCCAGCGGCGCTATTTGGAGAGCTTGAACGCCTACGCACGCTCCATCGTGCAGCCGGCCGGTCGGCCCGAGGTGGATGCGGTTTGGGGCATTCCGCCCACCGTCGCCATCGAGCAGCGCTTGTCACGCGGCGGACGCAAAAGCACGGTGGCCACCGCGACCGAGGTCTGGCATTTTCTGCGCCTGCTCTACGTCAAGCTGGGCACGCAGTACTGCCCGGCGTGCAGCGACTTCCACGCCCCGCCCGAAGCGTGGCTGGCGGTGCGACCGCAGACGCCCGAGTCGATCGCCGCGCAGCTGCTGCGCGAGCATCGCGGTCAGCACATCGGCTTGCTGGCCCCGCTGGTGGTGAACCGCAAAGGCCTCTACACCGATCTGGCCAAGTGGGCCAAAGGCAAGGGCTACGCCCAGCTGCGCGTCGATGGCGACTTTGTGGCCACCGACGCTTGGCCCAAGCTGGATCGCTACAAGGAGCACACCGTCGAGCTGCCGGTGGCGGAGCTGCTGATCGACGTGGCCCACGAAGCCGCGCTGCGCGCCGCACTGGCCGAGACGCTGGAGCACGGCCAAGGCGTGCTGCATCTGCTCACGCCGCTCAAATCGGCGCAGAGCGCCAAAGCGGTGGCCGAGTCGGTGGCGGCGGGCTTCATGTCGAAAGCCTTTCGCAGCAAAGCCACGGTGTTCTCCATCAAACGCGCTTGCCCCGCGTGTGGCACCAGCTACCCCGAGCTCGACCCACGCATGTTCTCGTACAACAGCAAACACGGCTGGTGCCCGGACTGCGTGGGCACCGGCTTGGCGCTGAGCCGCGAACAGCGCAAGGTGCTGGACGACAGCGTGCGCGACGACGCCGACAAGGGCCGGGAGAAGAGTTTTGCCGAGCCGGAGGTCGAGGCCTTGAGCGATGCGCCGTGCCCAAGCTGCGCCGGCACGCGCCTCAACCCCATCGCTCGGGCCGTGCGTTGGCGCGCCAGCTCAGCCCCCGAGGTGGCGGCCTTGTCGGTGCAAGAGGCCGCGCGCTGGTTGAGTCGGCAAAAGCTTGACGGCCGCGAAGCGGCGATTGCGCGCGACGTGGTGAGCGAGATCAAAAGCCGCCTGAGCTTTT
>NZ_JBYSVC010000044.1:0-21832 GCF_057922285.1 Leptothrix toolikensis (SeqCode) | reverse complement strand
GCGCCGATGATAGTGTGCATTCGCATGTGAAAGTAGGTCATCGTCAGGCACCCCTCTCCAAGATCCAAGAAGAAACACCCAAAGCCCTCCCTGTGAGGGCTTTGGGCTTTTTGCAGGGAAAGTTATTGCAATAAAAAAGCACCTCAGGTGCTTTTTTATTATTCTTGATCGGTTAATTGATCAAATGTTATTTTCCACCTGATCTCCTCCACGGTATAGCCTTCCTTCGTTAGAGCGAGGCGTAACCAATCAGGTTGTTTACCTTTCCCATCCCAAGTGTCTCCGGAAACAGGGTGCCGATATAAAATCAGCGGTAATGTCTCTGTGGCTTGGGGCGCCGGGCCTCTGAGCTCATTCGGTGATATACGCCAGAAATCCATCAGTTTACGAATGGTTCTGATTACAGCGAGCTTTTCGGCATCGCTATCAGTTGAAAAAGCGCGGATCATGATTTTTTGAAAATTGATCGAGAACGATTCGATCTATACTTTATCAAGCAACGGGACGTGTATCGATAAAACTAGGACGATTACTGAGATGATTCTGCAAGCGAGGGAGATTAATAAATCTATTCTTCCATTCGATCTCTGGAAATCGAAAGTCTATATAACACAGAGCGCAGCCTACGGATAGATCGGCTAAACCTAATTGATTATTGGCACAAAAAGAATGATCAGCGAGTCGCTCGGACATGGAGCGCAGTGCAGAGTCTATTTTGGCTAATTGCCGATCTATCCATGCTTGGCAACGTTGTTCTTCGCTTCGCGCTCCCCAAGTGGCTTCTAATCGCGCAGAAACTGCTGCATCAAGAAGGCCATCGGCTAAAGCCTCCCATACACGAACCTCTGCGCGTGCTCTACCTTTGTCTGGAATGAGCATACCAACAGGAGACAGGGTATCCACATACTCAACAATGACCCGAGAATCAAACAAAGAAAAACCATCCTCCATGATAAGGCATGGAATTTTGCCCAGAGGGTTTGAGCGGTCTTTGGGTTCACGCTGACCCCATACGTCGTCGATTTCTAGTTTGTAATCTAGTTTTTTTTCAGCCAGAACAATGCGAACTTTACGCACGTAGGGGCTTGTAAGTGAGCCAAGTAATCGCATAGAAAAAGCAAAAATTAAGAGAAAAGGCTACTCGACGATGACTAGATTTTATCCCCAAGGGGGATACCCTTGTTTGGGCTTCGATGCTTCAACTCTCTTTAATTTCTGGGATCGAACCCAGAAGGGCATCCCAAGCCTCGAAAGTGGCTTCAGCGTTACCTTCATTGTCGGCCTCACTGGCCTCAAGAAGCACCAAAATCCGAACGGTCGCACCATCAGGAATGCTCTCAGGCACCTGAAGCTGAATCATTCGATTTTGTACGGTGGTCGTGAACTCTGAGGCTTGCATGATGGGTACCGCCCGGCGAAGCATACGGGCAGTCTACGCTTAGTTCTCTTTGACTTGAAGATCATTATCCCGCGCAAAGTTCATGACAAAGGCCCAAGCCATCGGTTCCAGATCTTTCAATCCTTCTTGGACGACCACACACTTGATGCCATTGATCGTGGTTGGGATGCAGTAAGGTGAGTAGCCAATGCCACGGTGATACCCACTTGAAGTGCCTTCGGGCCGGAAACAAGACATGGCACCGGCTAATCGTTCAGCCCAGTCGCTTGGGCGGAAGGTCCGACCACTTTGAGTCAGGCCTTGAATGAAAAATTCACGGTGTTTCTTGACTTTGGTCACGGTGTACGGGCCCTTTCTTGTCAATTCTTGCGGGAGGTACGTGTTAGCCCGGATTGTGCCTGTCTAAACGAATGGTGTAGCTGATGCGATCCAGCATGAGCCGCTTGAGTATCGGTAGTTTGGCTGTCTTCAGCCTGTCGGGTGGGTCGCGCTTAGAATTCGCCGCGCACTACGGTTCACCGTGGGTGTCGTTTTTTCAATGGATAGCGAGGAGTAGCCCGAGATGAGCGTGCCAGTTGAACCCCATGTGATGAAAACCTATGGCCGATTGCCGATTGCGTTGTCGCATGGGCGGGGTTGCAGGGTCTGGGATACGGAGGGGCGCTCCTACCTTGACGGCCTAGGGGGGATTGCGGTCAACACGTTGGGCCATGCCCACCCTAAATTGGTGCCTGCTTTGCAAGAGCAGATCGCCCAGTTGATCCACTCCTGCAACTACTACCACGTGCCCTTGCAGGAAAAGCTCGCTGCAAAATTGGTCGAACTGTCGGGCTTAAGCAACGTTTTCTTTTGCAACAGCGGCTTGGAAGCCAATGAAGCCGCCTTGAAGTTGGCGCGCAAGTTTGGGCACGACAAAGGCATTGATCGCCCCGAGGTGATCGTTTACGAGAAAGCCTTTCATGGCCGCTCTATCGCCACCTTGTCGGCCACGGGTAACCCAAAGGTCCAAGCAGGCTTTGGACCTTTGGTGGAAGGCTTCGTGCGGGTACCGCTCAATGACATGGCGGCCATGCGGCGTGTGGCTGCTGAACATCCCCATGTGGTTGCGGTTTTTCTGGAAACGATTCAAGGCGAGGGGGGCATCAACGCGGCGCGTTGGGATTACCTGCGTGAGGTTCGTGCCCTGTGTGATGCCCAAGGTTGGCTCTTGATGCTCGACGAAGTCCAGTGCGGTATCGGTCGCACGGGAAAATGGTTTGCGCACCAGTGGGCCGATATCCAACCGGACGTGATGCCTTTGGCCAAGGGGCTGGGTTCAGGCGTGCCGGTGGGTGCGGTGGTTTGTGGCCCGAAGGCCGCGACGATTTTTCAACCCGGTAACCATGGCACCACCTTTGGTGGCAATCCGCTATCCATGCGTGCCGGGGTTGAGACGCTGCGCATCATGGAAGAGGATGGTTTGCTTTACAACGCCGCCACCGTGGGCACACAACTCTCCGCCGCCCTTTCAGAAGGCTTGGTCGATGTGGCGGGGGTGCTGGAAGTGCGTGGCTATGGCCTCATGATCGGGATCGAGCTGGATCGTCCCTGCGGCGAGTTGCTCGGTCAGGCCGCCCAAGCCGGCTTGCTGATCAGCGTGACCGCAGACCGGGTGATTCGTTTGGTGCCGCCCCTGATTCTTACTGGCGAAGAAGCCGCTGAAATGGTAGCGATCCTTGTTCCTTTGATCAAAAAATTCTTGTCTGAAAGCGCAGCATGAAACCTGGTCGCAGTTTGATGAAGCATTATTTGCAGTTCAAGGATCTGCGCGCTGAGGAATATGCCTACTTGTTTGAACGGGCTCGCGTCATCAAACAGCGGTTCAAAAACTACGAAAAATACCAGCCCCTTTCTGATCGTACCTTGGCGATGATTTTCGAAAAGGCCTCGACCCGCACCCGGGTGAGTTTCGAGGCGGGTATGTATCAAATGGGTGGCTCGGTGGTGCATTTGACCACTGGGGATAGTCAATTGGGCCGTTCAGAGCCGATTGAGGATAGCGCCCGCGTGATCAGTCGCATGGTCGATTTGGTGATGATCCGCACCTATGAGCAGACCAAGATTGAGTGCTTCGCCGCGCATTCCCGCGTGCCGGTCATCAACGGGTTGACCAACGAGTTTCACCCTTGCCAGATCTTGGCTGATTTATTCACCTATCTGGAGCATCGAGCTGCGCTCGGTGCCAAGGGCTATGACATCGCTTCGTTGAAAGATCGGGTCGTGGCGTGGGTAGGTGACGGCAACAACATGGCTAACACGTGGTTGCAAGCGGCTGAAATCTTGGGGTTCACCGTGCATGTGAGTACCCCCAGCGGCTATGAAATCGATCCCGTCGTGGCGGGGATTCGCAACAAGGATTGCTATCGCGTTTTTGAAGATCCGATGCAGGCTTGTGCGGGGGCCGATCTGGTCACCACCGATGTTTGGACCAGCATGGGTTTTGAAGCTGAAAACGTGGTGCGTCAAAGTGCTTTTGCCAATTGGTGTGTCAATGCCGAGATGATGGCGATGGCCAAGCCCGATGCCTTGTTCATGCATTGCTTGCCCGCCCATCGAGGCGAAGAAGTCAGCGCTGATGTGATTGATGGCTCGCAATCCGTGGTCTGGGATGAGGCTGAGAACCGTCTGCATGTCCAAAAAGCCCTGATGGAGTTTCTTTTGGTCGGACGCATCGGTTAAGACCGAGCCAGGGCATAGGCATGTTGAGGAGATTTTTGCTGTGAAACTGGCCTTGTTCAGTGATCTTCATGCCAACCGGGAGGCCTTCGAGGCCTGTCTGGAACAGGCCCACCTGCACGGTGCTGATCGCATCGCTTTGTTGGGTGATTTCGTCGGTTATGGCGCTGATCCGGCTTGGATGGTGGCCAAAGTTCAAGATTTAGTCAGCCAAGGGGCGGTGGCGATTCGGGGTAACCACGACGATGCGGTGGTGCGGGGCCCCAGCGCGCATTTGATCGAAGACGCTCGGCGGGTCATCGCTTGGACGCGCGCGCAACTCAGTCCCGCGCAGATCGAATTTTTGGCGGATTTGCCCTATACGCGGGAAGAAAACGGCTGCTTTTTCACGCACGCCAATGCCTATGCACCCACCGAGTGGGATTACATCCTCACCCGCTCGGAGGCGATTCGCAGCATGCATGCCACCCAGGCCCGGCATAGTTTTGCCGGGCATGTCCATAGTCCCAAGCTGTATCACCTCTCCAGTACCGGCAAGATCGCTGACTTTACGCCCACGCCCGGTGTGGCTGTGCCGGTGCCCTCGCATCGCCAATGGCTGGCTTTACCGGGCGCGGTGGGACAACCTCGGGATGGCAATCCAGCAGCATGCTGGGCTTTGTTTGATACGGATCGGCTCACGTTGACCTTTCACCGTGTGCCCTACGATTTCGAGACCACTGCGGCCAAGATCATTGCGGCCGGATTGCCTCGGGGTTTGGGTGAGCGGCTCTACCATGGCAACTGAATTCCGACCTTCCGTGCCGGGTTATCCGGCCCCCCCCGAAGAGGGCGAGGTCATCGATGGCTTTCGGTTGGAAGAGTTGGTCCACCAAGGGGGGATGGCCAATCTTTGGCGTGTGAGCCATGCTGATCACGCCAAGCCTTTGCTGATGAAAGTGCCACGCATCAAGGGCGGTGAAGATCCTGCCAGCATCGTGGGGTTTGAGGTCGAGCAGATGATCTTGCCGATGCTCAGCGGTCCCCATGTGCCCAAATGCATCGCGCGCGGCGACTTTGCGAAGCGGCCTTACATCGTCATGGAGCAAATCCCCGGCGACTCCTTGCGCGCTCGGCTGGAGCAAGCGCCGATGCCGATCCAAGACGTGGTGCGCATCGGTGTGCAGGTCGCTTTGGCCTTGCACGATTTGCATCGCCAGCATGTGATTCATCTCGACATCAAACCCAGCAACATCTTGTTCCGCCCCACCCATGCCGATGGGCGGGATGGGGAGGCGGTGCTGGTGGATTTTGGGTTGTCGCGCCACGATTTTCTGCCCGATCTGCTCGATGAAGAGTTTGACCTGCCCATGGGCACGGGGCCTTATATGTCGCCCGAGCAAGTGCAGTTTGTACGCTCTGAGCCGCGCAGTGACTTGTTTGCCTTGGGGGTAATGCTTTATCACCTCACCACCGGCGAGCGGCCTTTCGGTGCGCCGGTAAGCGTGCGCGGTCTGCGTGAACGCCTCTACAAGGAGCCTGTGGCCCCGCGTGCCTTGCGTCCGGATTGCCCGCCTTGGTTGCAAGAGGTGATCCTGCGCTGCTTGGAAGTGCCGGCGGATCGGCGCCATCCCAGTGCTGCGCACCTGGCCCATGATTTGCAAAACCCCGATCAGGTTCGCTTGACCGTGCGCGCTGAGCGTCTCGATGTGGCTGGCCGGCTGATCCGTTTCAAACGTTGGTTTCGTGCCTTGGGCGCTGAACCCGTGGCGCGGGGTGGCGCAGTTGAACAGCTCAAACGGGCCCCGATCATCATGACGGCGGTGGATGTCCAAGGGGCCACCGCTGACTTGCTCGACTTGTTGCGCGAGACGGTGTATCGCACGGTGGTGACAGAAAAAGGCGCTCGCTTGGCCTGTGTCAGTGTGATGAAGACGGCGCGTATCGGTATCGACGAACTGACCGATGCCCAAGGCCAAAGTGTGCATGTCAAACAGCTGGTGGGGCTCAAACACTGGGCGCGTCCGCTGGAGCGGGCTTTGGATCTGACCGAAGGCCGACTCACGTTCCATGTGCTCGAAGCCCCTGATGCTGCGACCGCTTTGGTCGATTTTGCCCAGCGAAACCACATCGACCATATCGTCATGGGTGCGCGGGGCAACTCGGCACTGCGGCGCTATCTTGGCAGTGTGTCTTCTCAGGTGGTGGCCAAAGCCGATTGCACCGTCACGGTGGTGCGCGTGCCCAGCGAGGCGCATCAAGCCAACTAGGGGCCTCGCGCACCTACAATCTGCTCCGATTTCTTTCTCTCTTTCCTAGAAAACTGACCATGTCACAAGCCATCAAGCGCGTCGTCCTCGCCTATTCGGGCGGTCTGGACACCTCCATCATCCTGAAGTGGCTTCAGGACCAATACCAGTGCGAGGTGGTGACCTTCACCGCCGATATTGGCCAAGGTGAGGAAATCGAACCGGCCCGAGCCAAGGCCATCAAGATGGGCATCAAGCCCGAGAACATCTTCATCGACGATCTGCGCGAGGAGTTTGTGCGCGATTTCGTCTTCCCGATGTTCCGCGCCAATGCGCTCTATGAGGGCGAATACCTGCTCGGCACCTCGATTGCACGGCCCTTGATCGCCAAGCGTTTGGTCGAGATTGCCCAGCTCACCAACGCCGACGCCATCAGCCACGGCGCGACCGGCAAGGGCAACGATCAAGTCCGTTTCGAGCTCGGTGCTTACGCCCTGATGCCGGGCGTCAAGGTCATCGCCCCGTGGCGCGAGTGGACGCTTTCCAGCCGCGAAAGCATGCTGGCTTATGCCGACGAACACGGCATTCCGGTCGATTTCAAGAAGCGCAAGGGCGGCGGTGCGCCGTACTCGATGGACGCCAACTTGCTGCACATCAGCTACGAAGGCGGCATCCTCGAAGACCCGAATTTCGCGCCCGAAGACAGCATGTGGCGTCTGACGCGCAGCCCGGAAAAGGCCCCCAACAAGCCGCAAATCATCGAGCTGAGCTATGAAAAGGGCGATGTGGTGGCGATCGACGGCGAGCGTCTCTCACCGGCTCAGGTGCTGACCAAGCTCAATGAGATCGGTGGCCTGCACGGCGTGGGGCGTCTCGACAAAGTCGAGAACCGCTACGTCGGCATGAAGAGCCGGGGCTGCTACGAAACCCCGGGTGGCACGATTTTGCTGGCGGGGCACCGCGCTATCGAGTCGATCACGCTCGACCGCGAAGTGCTGGCCCTCAAGGAAGACCTGATGCCGCGTTACGCCCGCATGGTCTACAACGGCTACTGGTTCGCCCCGGAGCGTGTGCTGCTGCAAGGTCTGATCGACGCCAGCCAAGCCACCGTGAACGGTACGGTGCGGCTCAAGCTCTACAAGGGCACGATCATGTGCGTCGGCCGCGAGTCGCTCACCGACAGCCTGTTCGATCCGAAGATCTCGACCTTCGACGACGACGGTGGTGCTTACAACCAAGCGGATGCTGGCGGCTTCATCAAGCTGAACGCGCTGCGCTTGCGCATCGCGGCCAACGCCCGTGCGGCGCGCGCCCCGAAGCCCGTTGAAACGCCGATCAAAGCCGCCAAGAAGGCGGCACCCAAGAAAACAACGGCCACCGCTGCCACCAAGAAAGCCAAAGCATGAGCAACTCGCAACTCGCGGTGACCGCTGTTGGCACCCAAGCCAATGTTTACTTCGACGGCAAATGCGTTTCGCATGGCGTCACGCTGGCCGATGGCAGCAAGAAAAGCGTGGGCGTGATTTTGCCCTCGCAGCTCACCTTCAACACGGGTGCTCCGGAAATCATGGAAACCGTGGCAGGCGCTTGCAGCGTGTTGTTGCCGGGTTCAACCGCATGGCAGACCTTTGGCCCCGGCCAGAAGTTTGATGTGCCGCGCAACGCCAGCTTCCAGATCAAGGTCGAAGGCGCGCCCTATCACTACATCTGCCACTTTGGTTGATGCGGGTCGATGTGGTCTCGTCAGGCGAGGGATCGAACGACATCAATGGCTTCCTCGATGCGCTCCACCGCATGGATCGTGAGGCCTTCGATGGGCTTTTTGGGGGCGTTGGCACGGGGCACCACGGCGGTCGAAAACCCGAGCTTGGCGGCTTCGCGTAGGCGCTCCTGACCCCTTGGGGCGGGGCGCACCTCGCCCGCGAGGCCGACTTCTCCAAAAGCGATGAACCCCTGCGGCAGCGGCTTGCCGCGCAAACTGCTCTGGATGGCCAGCAGCACCGCCAGATCGGCGGCGGGTTCGTTGATGCGCACGCCGCCCACCGCGTTCACAAAAACGTCTTGATCGGCGCAGGACACCCCGGCGTGGCGGTGCAGCACGGCCAGCAGCATGGCGAGCCGGTCGCGGTCCAAGCCCACCGATAGCCGCCTTGGGCTCGGGCCACCGCCATCCACCAAGGCTTGGATCTCGACCAGCAGTGGCCGGGTGCCTTCCAGCGTGACCAGCACGCAAGCCCCGGGCACAGGGGCCGAATGGGTGGAAAGAAAAATGGCGCTTGGGTTCGATACCCCTTTCAAGCCCATTTCGGTCATGGCAAAAACACCAATCTCATTGACCGCGCCGAATCTGTTTTTGAAGGCTCGCACCAATCTGAAACTCGAATGGGTATCGCCTTCGAAATAAAGCACCGTATCGACGATGTGTTCCAGCACACGCGGCCCGGCCAGCGTGCCTTCCTTGGTGACATGCCCCACCAGCACCGTGGTGCAGCCGCTGTATTTGGCCGTGCGCGTCAGTTGGGCGGCACATTCGCGCACCTGCGCCACCGAGCCAGGGGCCGAGCTGAGTTGTTCGGAGTAAAGCGTCTGGATCGAATCGATGACGCAAAAGGCCGGCTGCTCCACCTCGATGGTGGCCAGGATCTTCTCAAGGCTGATCTCGGCCACCACCCGCACCTGCGTGCCCGCAAGGCCGAGTCGGTGGGCCCGCAAGGCGACTTGGGCCCCGGATTCTTCGCCCGTCACGTACAGCACCTTCATCCGGCTGGAGAGGGCGTCCACTGCTTGCAACAGCAAGGTGCTTTTGCCGATGCCGGGGTCGCCGCCGATCAGCACCACCCCACCTTCCACGATTCCGCCACCCAGCACCCGGTCCAGTTCCGGTAAGCCGGTGGGAGTCCGTGAGACATCGCCGGCGGCTAAATCGCTCAAGGTGGCGACCGGCTGACTGCGGGTCAGGGCTTGGAAACGATTTTTGACCGACCCCACTGGGGGTTCCGCCAAGCCTTCTTCCAAGGTGTTCCAAGCCCGGCAATGCGGACATTGCCCCAGCCACTTCGGATTCGTGCCGCCGCATTCGCGGCAGGTGTAGAGGGTCTTTTCGCGTGCCATGCCGGCACGTTACCTCAATCGCTCACCCGTCCTCGCAGCGTTTTGATCTGGCCGCGTTGGGTCTTGCCCGTCAAGCGGCGGACTTTCGAGCCGTGGGTCGGGCGGGTGGCTTTGCGTGGCCGGGCCACGTGAGCGGCTTGATCGACCAAGGCTTGCAAGCGGGCAAGGGCGTCCGCACGGTTCATCTCTAGGCTGCGGTGTTCCTGTGCTTTGATGACGATCACACCGTCTTGGGTGATGCGATGGTCGGCGAGGGCCAGCAAGCGGGCCTTGAGGTCAAGGCTCAGGCTGGAAGCATGGATGTCGAAGCGCAGATGGACGGCGTTCGACACCTTGTTGACGTTTTGCCCACCCGCACCTTGGGCGCGGATGGCCGTGATGTGGACCTCATGCGGCAGGATCTTGGGGTGGGTCATCCACGCACGGGGCCGGACATGCGGCGCAGCGAGGTCAGACCGTGGCGTAGCGCTCCAGCGATGTGTAGCAGCAGCAGACCGATCAGCAGGTCCGCCATCAGCTCATGCAGGCCTTCCAGCCCCTTGTGCAGACCTTGGTTCTCGGCGAGCGGGCTGGCCAGTTGGATCAGGCCGAACACGTGGATGGGCTTACCGCCCGTCCAGACGATCAACGGACCACTGAAGAGCAGCGCGGTCAGCACCAGCAGCAGGCCGATATGGACGCCGCGTTCCAGCGCCAATTGCCAGCCACCAGCCGACAGCGGCTTGGGCGACAAGCCGGTGCGGTTTTGTTTGACGCGCCACAAAATTCGCGCCATCAAAAGGAGCCAAACCGTGGCCCCTAAGCTGACGTGCAGGGCTTTCATCGAGGCCCGAAACTCGCTGCCGCGTGCGGCTTCTTCAAAAATGAGGCCCACGGTCAACATGCCCAGCACCAACAGGGCACCGCCCCAGTGGGCAAGGCGAGAGAGTCGGCCGTACAGGTTGGGGGTGTCTTGCAGGGGAAGAGACGACATGGCGTGATGGATGTTGGGGTGAGTGGGATCCATGGGATCAATCGGGTCTGAAACTGCGGCGTGATTATCCGTCGATACGAACGGAAACGCGGCGCGAGAGCGCGCACATCAACTCGTAGCCAATCGTGCCCGCAGCGTGCGCAACTTCGTCAATCGACAACTGACTTTGGTGCGGCCCATGGCCCCAAAGGGTGACGTCAGCACCGATCTCGGTGTTGCGGCCTGCGGCGCGCACGGGCTCCAGATCCACCGCCAGCATATCCATCGAGACGCGACCCACCAGCCGGGTGCGGACACCATCGACCAGCACTGGCGTGCCGTGGTCGTTGCTGCCTGCGGCATGGCGCGGATAGCCGTCGGCGTAGCCACAGGCGACGATACCGATGCGCATCTCGGCCTGGGCGGTGTACTGGCTGCCGTAGCCTACCGTGTCGCCGGTCTTGAGCTGCTGGGTGGCCACCAAGCGGCTGCGCAGGGTCATCGCCGGCTGAATGTCCCAGTGCGTGAGGCTGTGTTCGGGGTAATCGGGGCTGCCGCCATAAAGTGCCACACCGGCGCGCACCCAGTCAGCGGCCACGCTCAAGCGCTCACCAGCACCATCATCGCCTGCGTTGCTCAGCGCTCGGTCGGCATGACGCAGGATCGCTGCGCTGTTGGCCAAGCTGCGATGGCCGGGCAAGTCGGCGGTGATCTGCGCAAAGATCGCCAGTTGATGGGCGATACCGTCTTGGCCCAAGCGCAGCGCGTCGGCATCTGAAAAGTGCGTCATCAGGCCGATGTCATCCACTTGGGGCAGGGCGTTCAGGCGACTCCAAGCGGTACGAAACGCCGGGGCGGCAAAGCCGAGCCGGTTCATGCCGCTGTTCATTTTCAGAAAAACCTGATGTGGAACATTCGTCTTGTGGGTGGCCAGCCAGTCGATCTGCTCGTTGCAATGCACCGCGTGCCAGAGGTTCAGGCGCGAGCACAGCTCCAGATCGCGGGGCTCGAAACAGCCTTCCAGCAACAGCACCGGGCCGCGCCAACCCAAGGCGCGCACGCGCTCAGCCTCCTCCAAGTCAAGCAGAGCCAAACCATCGGCCCCTTGGAGACCGGCGTAGACACGCTCAATGCCATGCCCGTAGGCATCGGCTTTGACCACCGCCCATAAACGTGCATCGCCTGCATGGCGACGCATGATGCGCAGGTTGTGTTCAAGGGCGGATGGGTGGATAAGGGCTTCAATCGGACGCGGCATGTGCCAATTTTGCCAGTCGAATCGGTTCTCTTCGGTGGCTCAAGGGGGCCGCATGCTATAACCCGGCCGCGTTGTGCCATCCCTACCGCCGAATGAAAAAAGGTTTCTACACCATCATGTCAGCGCAGTTCTTCAGCTCGCTGGCAGACAACGCCTTGTTTGTCGCGGCGGTTGAACTGCTCAAAACTTCGGGCGCCGAAGAGTGGCAGCGCGCCGCCTTGGTGCCGATGTTCGCCTTGTTCTACGTGATCCTTGCACCGTTTGTGGGCGCTTTCGCCGATGCGGTGCCCAAGGGCCGGGTGATGCTTTACTCCAATGGCATCAAGGTTCTTGGCTGTTTGACGATGCTGTTTGGCACGCATCCGCTGGCCGCCTATGCCATCGTGGGCTTGGGGGCTGCCGCTTATTCACCGGCCAAGTACGGCATCCTCACCGAGCTGTTGCCGCCCTCCCAGTTGGTCAAGGCCAATGGCTGGATTGAAGGCCTCACGATCACCTCGATCATTTTGGGTGTTTTGCTGGGTGGGCAATTGATTGGTCCCCACATCGCGCCTTATTTGTTGATGTTGGATCTGCCGGGTTGGGAGACGGGCGTGGATACACCGCCTGAAGCGGCTATCGCGTCGATCGTGTTGCTCTATGTGATCGCGGCGGGCTTCAATCTCTACATTCCGCGCACCGACGTGCCCCTAGAGCCTTTGCCACATCGCCTGTGGGCTTTGGCCCCGGACTTCCTCTCCTGCAATCGCCGTCTTTGGCGTGATCGGCTGGGGCAGATTTCCTTGTCCACGACCACGCTGTTTTGGGGTGTGAGTGGCAATTTGCGCTACATCGTTTTGGCTTGGGCCGCCGCTGCCCTGAGCTACACCACCACGCAAGCGTCTTCCCTCGTTGGGGTGGTGGCGGTGGGTACGGCGGTGGGCGCTGTGATGGCTTCGATGATGATGCGCCTCGATCACGCCCCGAAGGTGATCCCGCTGGGTATTGCCATGGGGGTGTTGGTGGTCTTCATGAACGGGATCAACAACGTGTGGGTGGCGGTGCCCTTTTTGATTGTTTTGGGCGGCTTGGGCGGCTTTTTGGTGGTGCCGATGAACGCCTTGCTTCAGCATCGCGGTCACAACCTCATGGGTGCGGGCCGCTCGATTGCGGTGCAAAACTTCAACGAACAAACCTGCATCTTGGCGTTGGGCGCCCTTTACGCCGGCTTCACCCGCTGGGGTATGTCGGCCTTTGAGGCCATCACGATTTTCGGCGTGTTGGTGGCGGGCATGATGCTGCTGATCGGCCAATGGCATCGGCGCAACGTGCGCCGCCATCCGATTGAAGTGGAACAGCTGCTTGTCATCGCGCGCTCCGACCGTCACTGAGCGGCCTGGGGGAGGGATCTCTTGAGTTTTTATGACTTCAGCGTAACGACTTTGGCTGGTACTGATCTGGCCTTATCGACCCTGCGGGGTCGGGTGGTTTTGGTGGTCAATACCGCCAGTGCCTGCGGGTTCACACCGCAGTTGGCCGGGCTCGAAGCCCTTTGGCTGGCGCGACGGGATCAGGGCTTGGTGGTACTTGGGTTTCCTTGCAACCAATTCGGTGCGCAAGAGCCGGGTTCGGCACCGGAGATCCAGAACTTTTGCACCAGCCGCTACGGGGTGAGCTTTCCCCTGATGGCCAAGGTGGATGTCAATGGTTTGCGGGCTGAGCCTTTGTTCGTTTGGCTCAAGGCACAAGCACCCGGATGGCTGGGTACACAGGCCATCAAGTGGAACTTCACCAAGTTCTTGATTGGTCGGGACGGCCAAGTGCTTGAGCGTTACGCACCCTCAACCCGCCCTGAGCAGTTGCAGCGCGCGATGGATCGCGCCTTGTTGTGAGAGGACTTTTCCATGTTTGAACATGTCGATCCCTATGCCGGGGACCCGATCTTGACCCTCAACGAGGATTTCCAGAAAGATCCCCGTGCCAACAAGATCAATCTCTCGATTGGTATTTACTTTGATGATCACGGCCAAGTGCCGGTGATGTCGGCGGTTCGACAGGCTGAGACCAGCCTGTTGCAGCACATCGGTCCCAAATCCTATTTGCCAATGGTTGGCTTGGCGGCGTATCGCACGGCGGTGCAGACCCTTGTGTTTGGTGCGGACCATCCAGCGGTGCAGGGCGGACGCATCGTCACGATTCAGACCTTGGGCGGCTCGGGCGCTTTGCGCGTGGGGGCCGATTTTCTGAAAGCCTATTTCCCCACCTCGACGGTCTGGATCAGCGACCCGAGCTGGGACAACCATCGGGCGATGTTTGAAGGCGCGGGTTTTCCGGTCCAAACGTACCCGTACTACGACCCGATCAGCGGCGGTGTTGCCTTTGAGGCCATGCTTGCCACCTTGCAGCGCCTGCCGGCCCGCGCCATCGTCTTGTTGCATGCCTGCTGCCACAACCCTACGGGCGTTGATTTGAGCCGTGCGCAATGGGATGCGGTGATCACGGTGCTGGCCGAGCGCGGTCTGATTCCTTTCGTTGATATGGCCTATCAAGGCTTTGGTGATGGCGTCGCTGAAGACGCCTACGCCGTGCGTGCCCTGGCCGATGCGGGTGTGCCGGCCTTCATCGCCAATTCTTTTTCGAAAAATTTTTCGCTTTACGGTGAACGCTGCGGCGGCTTATCAGTGATTGCACCCACGCGCCCAGAAGCGGATCGGGTCCTTGGGCAGTTGCAGGTGGCGGTGCGCAAGAACTATTCCAGCCCGCCATTGCACGGTGCGCGTTTGGTGGCCCAAGTGCTGTCTACGCCGGCTTTGCGTCAGGCTTGGGAAGAGGAGTTGAGCGGCATGCGCCAGCGCATCAAGGCGATGCGTGAGCAGCTGGTCAGCATCTTGAGGAGTGGTCTGCCGGGACGCGATTTGACTTATTTTCTGCGCCAGCGCGGCATGTTCAGCTACACCGGCCTGAGTGCTGCTCAGGCGGATCGGTTGCGTGAAGAGCACGGTGTGTACCTGCTGCGTTCGGGGCGGCTATGTGTGGCGGGGCTTAACCAAAGCAACATCCAAGCCGCCGCTGACGCCTTGTGCCATGTCATGAAGCCAGCGGGGTGAGGGCTGGGTAACCCGGATGGTTAGCTTGGATGGATGGGATAAAATCACGCGTTGTCCCGAGATATCGACGAAGTCTCCCGATTCGATTCGAACCCCACCTTTCTGAGGAATTCCATGAGTGACCAGCAAGTCGATCAGGCCAAGCGGACGTGGCTGATTGCATCCAGCTGCGCCGGTGTTGCCGGTGGTGTAGCGGCTGCCGTGCCGTTTGTCAGCACCTTGACGCCGTCCGAACGGGCCCGCGCTGCCGGTGCGCCGGTGGAAGTGGATATCGGTGCGCTTCAGCCCGGTGAAAAGCTCACGGTTGAATGGCGCGGCAAGCCGGTCTGGATCGTGCGCCGCACGCCGGAACAACTGGCCGCGCTCAAAACCGTTGAGCCGCAGCTTGTTGACCCGGCCTCGGCGCGCAATCAGTACCCGACGCCCGCCTACGCCAAGAACCCGACGCGCTCAATCAAGCCAGAGTTTTTTATCGCCGTGGGCATTTGCACCCACTTGGGCTGCTCGCCCGGCGACAAATTCAAGCCCGGTCCCCAGCCTTCGCTGCCGGACGACTGGCAAGGTGGCTTCCTCTGCCCGTGCCATGGCTCCACGTTTGACTTGGCTGGGCGTGTGTTCAAGAACAAGCCCGCCCCGGACAACTTGGAAGTCCCCCCCCACATGTACTTGTCCGACACCCGTCTGTTGATCGGTGAAGACAAGAAGGCTTGAGAACACACAAGTACACCAAGTACATATAAGAGGATCTCATGGCTGAATTCAATCAAGCTCCTGCCGACGCCTCCTTGGGCGTCAAGCTGATGACGTGGGTGGACAACCGGTTCCCGGCCACCAAGCTCTACAAAGAGCACATGTCCGAGTACTACGCGCCGAAGAATTTCAACTTCTGGTATTTCTTCGGCTCGCTGGCGATGCTGGTGCTGGTGATCCAGATCGTTTCGGGCATTTTCTTGGCGATGCACTACAAGCCGGATGCCAATCTGGCTTTTGCGTCGGTCGAATACATCATGCGTGATGTCTCGGGCGGCTGGTTTGTGCGCTACATGCACTCCACCGGGGCCTCCGCCTTCTTTGTCGTGGTCTATCTGCACATGTTCCGGGGTCTGCTGTACGGGTCTTACCGTCAGCCGCGTGAACTGGTTTGGATCTTCGGCTGCCTGATTTTCTTGCTGCTGATGGGCGAAGCCTTCATGGGCTATCTGCTGCCTTGGGGCCAGATGTCGTTCTGGGGCGCGCAGGTGATCGTCAATCTGTTCTCGGCGATTCCCTTCGTCGGTCCGGACTTGGCCCTGCTGATTCGTGGCGACTTTGTCGTGAGCGATGCCACCTTGAACCGCTTCTTCAGCTTCCACATCATCGCTTTGCCGTTTGTGTTGGTCGGCTTGATCGCTGCCCACATCATTGCGCTGCACGAAGTGGGCTCGAACAATCCGGACGGGGTTGAGATCAAGGAAAAGAAGGACGAACGCGGCATCCCGCTCGACGGCATCCCCTTCCATCCGTACTACACCGTGCATGACTTGATGGGCGTGGCGGTGTTCTTGTTGCTGTTCTTTGCCGTGCTGTTCTTTGCACCTGAAGGTGGTGGCTACTTCCTTGAGTACAACAACTTCATCCCCGCTGATCCGCTCAAAACCCCGTTGCACATCGCTCCGGTCTGGTATTTCACGCCGTTCTATTCGATGCTGCGTGCGATCACCGATGTGATGATCAACGTGGTGGTCGGTGTGATCGCCTTGGGTGCCGTGATGGCCTTCCTCAAGGGCGGTTTCCAAAGCAAGACCAAGATCGCCATCTTGGTGGGCGCTGCGATCCTCTCGACGCTGCTTTTGGTGCTTGAAGCCAAGTTCTGGGGCGTGGTGGTCATGGGCGTGTCGGTCGTGATCCTGATCTTCTTGCCTTGGCTGGACCGCAGCCCGGTCAAGTCGATTCGTTATCGCCCGACTTTCCACAAAGTCTTGTTGGCGGTGTTCGTGGTCTTCTTTGTGGTGCTGGGCTATCTCGGTATCAAGCCGCCGTCAGCCATCGGCACTTTGATTGCGCAGATCGGCACCTTCTTCTATTTTGGCTATTTCCTGCTGATGCCCTGGTGGAGCCGGCTCGGTACCTTCAAACAGGTGCCGGACCGTGTGACCTTCCACGCGCATTGATGGCTGTTGACAATCACGGAGCACAACGAACATGAAAAAGCTGATTGCCAACTTGATCGCAGGCGTTGCGACCAGCCTGGTATTGCTGATGCCGGCTCACGCCTCAGGCGGCGACATCCACCTCGACACGTTCCCGCAGGAAAAGATGAAGGACCAAGCAGCGCTGCAACGCGGTGCCAAGATGTTCGTCAATTACTGCTTGAACTGCCACGCTGCGGCCTTCATGCGCTACAACCGCATGCGTGATTTGGGCCTGACCGAGGCGGACATCAAAAAGAATCTGATGTACGCCACCGAAAAGGTCGGTGACACCATGAACATCAGCATGGATGCGCGTCAAGCCAAGGAATGGTTCGGAGGTACGCCGCCCGATCTGACCGTGATCGCTCGCTCCCGTGCGGGTGATGCCGGCAGCGGTGCGGATTACCTCTACACCTACTTGCGCGGTTACTACCTCGATGCCACCAAGGCGACAGGCTGGAACAACACGGCTTTCCCGAGCGTGGCGATGCCGCATGTGCTCTGGGAATTGCAAGGTCAGCGTAAGGCAGTTTTTGAAGAACAGCCTGATCCGCATGACGCTGCCAAAAAGGTCCATGTCCTCAAGAGCTTCGAGCAAGTGACTCCGGGTACGATGGCACCTGCTGAATTTGACAGTGCTGTCGGTGACTTGGTGGCTTTCCTTCAGTGGATGGGTGAACCGGCGCAAGACTCACGTGTCAAACTCGGGATGTACGTGATGGCTTTCCTCGCGTTGTTCTCCTTCCTGACGTGGCGCCTGAACAGCGCTTTCTGGAAGGACATCAAGTAATTCGCTGCGCGTCTGCTCACCCTTCGGGGTGGTAGCGCCATCGCGCAGAGGCGGTTAGACGCCCCTGCGCGATTTTGTTTTTTCTGAACTCTACTCAGGAGAGTGTGTTGCCATGATGGTGCTTTACTCCGGAACCACCTGTCCTTATTCCCACCGTTGCCGTTTCGTCTTGTTCGAGAAGGGCATGGACTTTGAGATCCGTGACGTCGATCTCTACGCCAAGCCGGAAGACATCGCGCTCATGAACCCGTACAACGAGGTGCCCATCCTCGTCGAGCGGGATCTGATCCTGTACGAATCGCACATCATCAACGAGTACATCGACGAGCGTTTCCCCCATCCGCAGCTCATGCCGGGTGATCCGGTGGCGCGCGCACGGGTGCGTTTGTTCTTGTTCAACTTCGAGAAAGAGCTGTTCACCCACGTGAACACCCTTGAAGGTCGTGGCACCACGGTCAAGGCGACCGACAAGCAGCTCGAAAAAGCCCGTTCGCAAATTCGCGACCGTTTGACACAGCTGGCACCGATCTTCCTGAAGAACAAATTCATGCTGGGCGACGACTTTTCGATGCTCGACGTGGCGATTGCACCGCTGCTCTGGCGCTTGGACTACTACGACATTGAGCTGTCGAAGAACGCTGCGCCGCTGCTCAAGTACGCTGAACGCATTTTTTCGCGTCCGGCCTACATCGAGGCACTGACCCCGTCCGAAAAGGTCATGCGTAAATAAGTCTGGAACCTTTTCGCCGGATCCCTTTATGAGCATCGCTACCACCACCGACACGCCGCTGCCTTCGACGCGCCCTTATCTGATCCGTGCTCTGCACGATTGGTGTACAGAAAACGGTTTCACGCCTTATCTGGCTGTGGCCGTCGATGCCTCGACCCAAGTGCCCCTTGAGTACGTGCGTAACCAAGAAATCGTGCTCAACGTCAGTTTCGATGCCACCAGTAGCTTGCGCCTTGGCAACGACTGGATCGAGTTCAATGCCCGTTTCGGCGGTGTAGCGCGTGAAATCATGGTCCCGGTGGACCATGTGATCGCGATCTATGCGAAGGAAAACGGCCAAGGCATGGCTTTCCCCATGCCCACGCCAGCTGAAGTTCCAGTCGAGAAACCCACCTTGGGTTTGGCACCTGTGCCACAAGGATCTGGCTCCACCGAGCCGCCCCCTGCGTCGCCCGCTCCCCATGGCACCCGTCGCCCAACCCTGACGCGTGTGAAATAACCGCTTGTTAGGGGGTTGCGGACGCGCTTTCTCCCTTTACAATGCTCCCCTCGCGTGCCGGCTTAGCTCAGTTGGTAGAGCAACCGCCTTGTAAGCGGTAGGTCATCAGTTCGAATCCGATAGCCGGCACCAAAGACACAAAAACCCGCAACCTTCTTAGAGGTTGCGGGTTTTTTGTTGGCCTAAAAACTAAAACTTAGTCAGGGCATGACATGGGTGGTCCAGATGGTCGTGGGCATCCCGGCTGCCGTGAAATCGACCAGCGGCATGGTCGGCACGTTACCCGCCATATCCGTCACCAAGACCTCGGAGATCGGTACGAAGGTGCCCGCGTTGAAGGCGGCGGCGAAGCTACCCAGTGTTGTTTCTGTGAACCGGATCTCAACCACATCAATCACATTGCCCAAAGCATCCAGCTGCGGCCCAAGATGCGTCACGCCATCTGAGGCGAGCCCAGCGTTGTTGGGCGTTGCCGTGTACCCCCCCGCCACAACCAGCGGAGCCATGGCAGCATCCAACAAGACAGGTTGATTGTTGATGGCATCGATATTCACCGCCTCGTTGTAGGTCACGCGCATCACGGCGTAGGCCGCTATCGTCCCTGAGGTAGAGAGATACAACCCTTGGAAATCGGTCGGATTGAGACCCATCAAGTTGGAGCTCGGAGCCAAGGTGTCGGTGGTGAAGGTGTACGTTGCACTGGCTGAAGCAGCACCCCCAGCATTGACCTCATAGGCGGTAATGGTGTGGATACCGTCAATCAGTACCGGGGCGAGCCCAACCGGAGATAAGGTGATGGGGACAGCAACACCCGCTGTGGCGACTGTGACGGGTAGGCCCGCATCAATGCTGTACACCACCGAAGTGGCCAAGGCGCTGGGGGTGATCGTCAAATCCGCCAAGTTGGTCAGGTGATCTGCATTCACCGCTGCATTGGTCCAAGGTGCCGGCGTGACTGGGCCGGGTGCCGTGTCGCTGACCAAAGCGATGGTGGGCAGCGCCCCATTCGCGCTACCCGAGCTGAGGATGAACGAGACATCCGGGGTGCCTATCACGGTCGGGGAGACGTTGCCCGCCATGTCGGTTTGATGCACATACAAGCTGTTTGTGCCCAAGGTCGGCGTATACAAGGCCAGGTCGGTCCAACCCGTGCTGCCGTTGAGACTGTATTGGAACGTGGCCCCGACCTCACCCACTGGCGTGCCGAGCATGACGCTGGCGGTGGTGGCACCCCATGCGACGGTGGCCACTCCCGAACTATCCGTCAGGTTGACCATGGGTGCGACCGCGACGGTATCGAGCGTGTAGGCCAAGGTGGTGGTGGGTGATACCCCGAGCAAACCATTGCCCGCTTTATCGGTTTGATACACGCTTACCGAGTAGAGACCATCACCCAGCGTGGGTGATGGCATCGTGGCGACGCCGTTGACGACGGTGGCTGTGGACGGCACGGCTCCGATTTGCGCACCGTTGAACGACAAGGTGTAGATCACCTGATTCACATTCGGGTCGAGCCCGGTGACGGTGATGGCCCCATTGTTGGTGATCTTGTCGGTGTTGTAGGTGCCGGTGTCGGCCGTCAAATTGACAATCGGCGCAGTGATGGCGGTATCCAGCGTGAAGCTGAAGGTGGCTGGCACCGTACCGCTGGGACTGCTGATGACCAACGTATGCAGGCCATCAAGCGTCGGGGCCGTGTAGGTGGCTGTGGGCGCACCACCATCCAAGACGTAGCTCACGCCGGCTGCCGTCGCTGCCGGATCGACCGTGATCGTCAGGGCTGCGTTGCTGGTGATGCGGTCGGTGGCCGAGATACCCGTATCACTGACCAAGCTGATCGTTGCTGCGGCGGGCAGCGTGCCGCCCACCAAGAAGGGTGCGGCGACTGAAGCCGCTGAAGCGTTACCGGCTTGATCGGTCAATTGCGCCGTGGCGCTGTAAGTGCCGTTGACCAAAGCGGGTACGGTGAAGGTGACACTGCCACCCAAGTTAGCTTGGGTCAGTGTGACCGATCCCGTGGGCATGATCGGGGCATTGGCCGCATCGGTCAGGGCCAAGCTCAGTACATCACCCGCCACAGCATTGGCCGGTACGAGCACGCTGAGGGTGGTGGGGTTGGTGCCTGCCGCCGGTGTGACGCTCGGTGCTGCCGGTGTCGTGGGTGGCGCGGTATCCAAGGTGAAGGCCAAGGCCCCCGAGGTCGAAATGTTGCCCGCCAAATCGGTCTGAAGCACCTCCACGGTGTAAGCACCATCCGCCAATGCCGCGCCTGCTGCGCCCGTCGGGGTGAACTGGTTGAGAAGGACACCCGTGGGCACCACTGGTGTCCATGTGGCAGGTCCAGCGGGCGGTGTGGCCCCGGCATACACCCGGTAGGCCACAGCGGTGGTGCCACCTTCCAACCCCACCAGATTCACGCTGGCTGAGTTGGTCACGCCATCACCGGGGGTGCCGCTGTCTGTGGTCAGGCTGATGCTGGGTGTGGCCGGGAGGATCGTGTCGAGCGTGAAGTTCAGTGGCGCGGAAGCCAGAGAGACATTGCCCGCAGCATCGGTTTGACGCACCAAGACGGTGTTGGGGCCTTCGGCAGCGGTGGGGATGACGGTGGACCAGATCAGGGCACCGTTGACATCCAATGCCCCCGTGCTGTACTCGACGACGGTGGCACCGGCTTCAAGGCCGGTGGCTTGGAAGGTGCCGTTGCTGGTGATGCCATCACCGTTGATGCCGGTATCCAAGACCAAAGCGAGGGTGGGCGTGACCACCACGTTGTCAAAGGCCAAGGTGGCCGAGGCCACGGCGGCCGAGGTGTTGCCGGCTACGTCCGCCACGGAAGCGGAAGCGGTGTAGGTGGTGCCGCTCATCAAAGCGGCGGTAGGCACGGGGATAGACA
>NZ_JBYSVC010000043.1:0-22208 GCF_057922285.1 Leptothrix toolikensis (SeqCode) | reverse complement strand
ACGCGCTCGCAGCACTTGAGCGACAAATCGCTCAGTTGCAGCACCTCGTCGGTGACGCTGCGCACGTCGTAGAGCGCCATGGTTTCGGTGGCGTCTTGGACCAAATCAACGATGTCGTCCATCGAATTGATGAGCGAATGGATCTGATCGCGATCAATCGGGGTGATGAAGGTCTTATGCAGCAGCCGATTCACCTCGGTGGTGATCTTGTCGGCGGCATGCTCCGCCTCATCCACCTCGTGGCCGTAACGGGCCCTCAGGGTGGTGTTGTCATAGTTCTGCACCAAGGCATGGAAGGCGCGCGCGCCTTCAACGATCTTGGCACCATGGGCGTTAAACAACTCGAAAAAATTGCCTTCACGCGGCAGCAGCTTGCCGAACATGGGAACTCCGATCCACTTGAAACGGCGCGAGTGTACCCGTGCCACGCCCCGGTTTCGCACTCACTCGCGGAAGATGAAATAAACCGCACCCAGCAAACACAAACCCGCCCAGACAAAGTCCCAGCGAAAAGCTTGTTTCATGTAGAGCATGGCAAAGGGCACGAAAACCACCAGAGTGATCACCTCTTGGGTGATCTTGAGTTGCGCCAACGAGATGCCCGCTGTATGGCCGATCCGGTTGGCGGGCACTTGCAAGAGGTACTCAAACAAGGCGATGCCCCAACTGACCAAGGCAGCGACGTACCAGGTCCGATCTGCCATATTTTTCAGATGACCATACCAAGCGATGGTCATGAAAATGTTCGACAGCAGCAGCAAGCCCACGGTCTGCCAAAGGGAGGACGACATCATGCGGCGAGGGGATCGATGCGCTGTGAAGCGCGGAGCTGCGTACACAAAGCGGCGGCATCGGCCACCCCCGGCAAAACCAAGGTCGGCAGCAGCTCCAGCAGTGGGCACAACACAAAGGCGCGCTCAGCGATACGCGGATGCGGCAGCTGCAAACGCAGCGTCTCTAGCTGGAGACCGAGCGGCAGCGCCCCACCATAAAACAGCAGATCCAGATCCAAGGTCCGTGGCGCGTTGCGATAACTGCGCTCACGCCCAAAGTGCTGCTCAAGCGCTTGCAGGGTGTCGAGCAAGGCTTCGGGCTCTAGGGATGTTTCAAGGCGCAGCACACCATTGACGTAATCGGGGCCATCGGCATCGACCGGCGCACTGCGCCACCATGACGACACGGCGGTGACACGGCAGCCAAGGGCTTGGTCCAAGGCCTGACACGCCTGATCAAGGGTGGCTTGGGCGGGCCCCAAATTGGCCCCGAGACCCACCCAAGCGATCAAGACGACACCGTTTCGGCCGACTCAGCGGGAACCCCGCTGCCTTCTTCTTTGGCCACACGCCGGCGTCGGCGCGGACGCCGCTTGGCGGGCGCAGCCACCGCATCGCCACCCGACGAGCCACCACCCGCCTCAGGCACGGCCTGAGCACGGCGGACCTGTTCATCGCGCCGGCTCTGCTCAATCAGCTCACGGCGCTCATCCTCATCGGCCAACGAAAAAGCCTCCCACCAGCGGGCCAGCTCCGGGTCGATCTCGCCCGCCTGCGCCCGCAAACGCAGGAAATCAAAGCCGGCCCGAAAACGGGGCTGTTCGACCAACGTCACCGCAGCGGCAAATTGACGCCGCTCAAAACGCGGCTGCATGAGCCACATTTCGCGCATATCGAGGCCCAGCTTGCCGCGCCCTGAGATGTCGCCGATGCGGGCATTGAAGACCGCATCGACGGCTTCTTGCAGCGCTTGCATCAAAGGCACGCCAGCTGTGGTGGCACGGATCTCGTCCCAACGGCGCAGCACGTCGTGCCAAAGCATGCAAGCCAGCATGAAGCTCGGGGCCACCGGCTTGCCTTCGGAGACCCGACGATCGGTATCCCCGAGGGCCAATTGGATGAACTTCTCGCGGCCATCGTGTTGGTGCGCGTCGTCCAGCACCGCATCAAGAATCGGGAACAGGCCGCGATGCAAGCCTTGCTTGCGCAACTCCTCCAAGCTGGCCAAGGCGTGGCCGGTCTGGAGAAGCTTGATCATTTCATCGAACACCCGCGAGGTCGGCACGTTGGCGAGCAAATCAGCCATGCTGCGCATCGGTGCGCGGGTATGCGGCTCGATCTCAAAGCCAAGCTTGGCCGCAAAACGCACCACACGGATGATGCGTACCGGGTCTTCGCGGAAGCGCGCACTCGGGTCACCGATCATGCGCAACACCCGCTTGCCCGCATCGTCGATACCGTGGTGGTAGTCGATCACCACCTGACGGGCGGGATCGTAATAAAGCGCATTGACCGTGAAATCACGCCGCGCCGCGTCTTCGTCCTGCGGTCCCCAGACGTTGTCGCGCAGCACCCGCCCACTGGCATCGACCGCATGGCTCTTACCGACCAACTCCGCCTTGGTGGTGCGCTCCGTCTTGCCCACCGAGACCTCATCAGGATCAAGCAGCGCGCGGAAGGTCGAAACCTCGATCACTTCGTGCTCTCGCCCCCGGCCAAAGACCACATGCACCAACTGAAAACGCCGCCCAATGATGAAGGCGCGCCGAAACAACGCTTTGACCTGCGCCGGCGTGGCGTTGGTGGCGACATCAAAGTCCTTGGGCCGATGGCTGAGCAACAGATCGCGCACCGCACCCCCAACGATGTAGGCCTCGAAACCCGCCTCTTGCAAGGTTGAAACCACACGAATCGCCCGCTCGTCGATCAACGCCAGGTCGATGCGGTGTTTTTCGAACGGCACCTCGACACGCCGTCCGGTCACGGGTTCGGAGACGGGAGCCACGTCTTGGGCGGGCGCAGCCGCTTTGCTGCGCCGAAACAAGGTACTGATGAATTTTTTGATCATGAAAACAATCGCAAGATTTGCCAGCCGCGCGCATGCGCCACCGTTTCCAGAGACGCCCCCGGGTTGGTTGCCACGGGATGACTGGCCATCTCCAGCAGGGGTAGATCGTTGATGGAGTCGCTGTAGACGCTGACTTGCTCAAAGTCGCTCAAGCGCAGGCCGAGGTCCGCCAGCCAAGCATGCACACGCACGACCTTGCCCTCACGGAAGGTGGGCGTACCTTGAATCCGGCCTGTCCACCCCCCCAGAGGGGTCTGTTCCAGATCGACTGCGAGCAGATGACTCACGCCAAAAGCCGCTGCAATCGGCGTGGTCACAAACGCGTTGGTCGCCGTCACGATGGCGACCAAATCACCCGCTTCTTGGTGCTGCTGCACCAAGGCCAGCGCACTGCCGTGCAAGGCGGGCTGAATCACCTCGGCCATAAAGCGCACGCGCGCCGCTTCAGCCTCAAAGGGTGGCCGACTGCGCCAAACGCGGGTGGCGAAATCCACATAGGCCGCCAGATCCATCGTCCCGGCTTGGTATTGGGCAAAGAAAGCATCGTTGGTGCGCCGAAAGCTTTCGCCGTCGGCCCAGCCGATGTGAACCATGAACTCGCCAAAGCTGTGATCGGAATCAATCGGCAGCAACGTGCCGTCCAGATCGAACAAACACAGCCGCTTGGGTTTGACTTTGCCAGCCGAGGTCATGGCTGCTCCTCCGCCGCCAGCATCTGGCGCACCAAAGGCACCGTCACGGCCCGCTGAGCCGCCAAGGCGTAGCGATCAATCCGGTCCAGCACCGCCATCAAATGGCTGAGATCACGCGCCAAGCGTCGCAAGAGAAAATCCATCACATCGTCCGAAAGAAAAATCCCACGCCGATCAGCATCACGCCGCAGCAAAAGGCGCATTTCATCTTCGGTGGGCGGCACCAATTGGAACACCAGACCCCAGCCCAATCGGCTGCGCAAATCGTCGCGAACGTCCAAATCGACCGGCGGCAAGTGGCCCGCAGCCAGCAAAGGCAGATCGCGGCTCACGGCCTCGACAAACATCACAAAAGCCGCGTGCTGCTGGGCAGCATCAAAGCGATCACAGTCATCGAGCACGATGAGTTGCGCATCGTCGTCGAGCACCCAAGGCATCGCCATGTCGGCATCGAACCACGCCACCTGCACACCACGGGCTTCGGCTTCCGCCTGTGCGGCACGCAGCAAATGGGTTTTGCCTGAGCCCACTGCCCCCCAGAGGTACACCGGCAAAGCCGCCTGAGGCAGGCTGAGCATCTGCCGCAGATGCGGCCACTGGGGATGGTTGGCCCCCGGCCAATACGTATCGAACTGGCAGGAGCGATCCGACTCGAAAGCCAGAGGCACTTGCCGCACCGGGAGAGAGTCGTCAGTTTTCATCGCACCGTCATCAGATCAACCGAGATACCACGCGCTGCCATGGTAGAGCGTGCGCAAGCGGCGCAAGGCCACCAACACCACCGCCCCCACCGGCAAAGCCACCAACACACCCACCAGACCAAACAAGTGGCCAAAGGCCAGCAAGACAAAAATAACCGCCAAGGGATGCATGCCGATGCGCTCGCCCACCAAGCGCGGCGTGAGGAAAAAGCCCTCAAGGATCTGGCCAAGTCCGTAAATCAACACCACCGCCAGCGGCCCGTACAGGCCAGGAAACTGCAACAACCCCGCCAAGAGCGCCAGCAGGGCACCCAAGCCAAAACCCACATAAGGTACCAAAATGGCACACCCTGTGAGCACCCCCAAGGGCAAAGCAAGATCAAAGCCGGCCAAGGCCATCGCCCCAGCGTAATACACGCACAACACGGCCATGACCCGCAACTGACCGCGCAGGTACTGACTCAACACCTCGTTGCATTCAGCCCCAAAGGCGTAGACCCTCGAAGCAAGACGCGGCGGCACCAATTGATGCACGCGCCGGGTCATGCTGGCCCGATCCACCAGCACGTAATAAAGCACCACCGGCACCAACACCACGTTGCCCAGCAGCGCCAGCAAAAAACTGCCGCCGATCCGAATCGAATTGAAGGTGGCCATCAGACCATCTTCCAGATTGGCGTTGAGGTACTTCATGACAAAGGCTTTTAAGCTCGCCTCATCCAACGGCACTTGCCAGCCGAGCTCAGCCAACAACGGTGTCAGCCAAACATGCAGCCGCACCGCCAGCAAGGGGATCTGCTCGCGCAGCAGGGGCCACTGTTTAGAGAGCACCGGCACGATCAACAACACCACACCGCACAACAGGCCCAAGGCCAACATCTCAACCAGCAACGCCGCCAAAGGCCGAGGCCACGATCCCAACGGCTTGGACAGGCGATCCACCAGTGGCAGCAACACATAAGCCAGCACCAAGGCCTCGACAAAAGGGGTGAGCACCGGCAAGAGCAGCCACACGCCACCCGCCAAGGCCAAGCCAAGGGCAGCCCAACCGATCATCAAGCGTTGTGTCGAGGTGATGCTCATGGTCATGGATAGGGGCGCATTTTAGGCAAGGTGCTCCGGCGAGCCGCCCGCAAGCGCCGCCATTGCTCATCCATACGCGCCCAATCGGGTGCGTCATCGGCATGCTGAAGATAGACCCCCAGATCTTGGATGGCCGCTTCGTTCTGCCCCAACCTCGCCAAGGTCAAACCTCGGTCGCGGTAACGCTCCCACGCTTGGGGTTGCAGGCTCACCAAGCGACCTTGCACGGCGAGCAAGCGCTGCCAGTCTTCTTGGCTGCGATGGGTCGATTCAAGGTTGCGCAGCAAACGCGCCATGATTTCACGCGGCGACGCCGCCCGCAGGTAATCCGCCAAGGAGTAAGCCGGTAGCCCCACGCCCGACTGAAGATACGGCTCCAAGCGCTCGCCCATGGCCTCCTTGGACAAGGAGGTGCCACACGCCGGGTCGATGATCGCGTCCCCAAGGGGCAAACGCAGCCGAATCAAGAAGTGCCCCGGAAACGACACGCCGTCAGCGATCAACCCAATCTGCCCCGCCAACTCCAGATAAAGCACGGCCAGCGTGATCGGGATACCACGGCGCGTGCGCAACACCTCATGCAGATAACTGTTGGCCGGGCTGTAGTAGTCGGTCTGGTTGCACGCGAAGGCGCACTCTTCAAAAAAGAACTGATGCAAGACCCTGACGCGTTGCAGCGGCCCCACCTCCACGGGAAGATGCTGGCGCAAGCGCAGCGCCAAGGCGTCGATATCCGTCAAGACTTGCTGGACATCGAGCGCGGGATATTCATCCTGGGCTACAGAAATTGCGGCCTCGGTCAGGGCAAAACCCTCATCCTCGGCCACGAGGGCAGCAAAGTAGTCGATCGGCGTGAGAACGGTCCAATTCATGGCCGCAGTGTAGGGGCAAGCCGCAAAGGCCCAAGCCTCAGCCACGCCGGATGAATGCGCGCCAGCGCAAGCCCAACAGGTGCAAAACGCCAAAATAGATCAGCGCTGCCGCACCGAGCACCAAAGCCAGCGCCGCCACCCGCAGATCCGCCCGGGCTTGCAGGCCCACCCAATCCAGCCCGGTCTGAGCCCAGAGCAAACCAGCGCCCATCACCCCCGCCGCTGCCAGCAAGCGCAGCAGAAAAACGCCCCAGCCGGGTTCGGGTTGATAGTGCCCGTTGCGCAACAAGCCTTTGAGCAGCCAGATGGCGTTGACCCAAGCGGCCAAACCGATCGATAAAGCCAGACCGGCATGGCCCAGCCAAGGCACGAAAACCAGGTTCAAAAGCTGGGTCAGGATCAGCACCCCCACGGCGATGCGCACGGGCGTGCGGATGTCTTGGCGCGCATAAAACCCGGGAGCCAGCACCTTGATGGCGATCAGGCCCATCAAACCCACGCCGTAGCCCATCAGGGCGATCACGGTCTGATGCACATCGGTGGCGCTGAAGCGCCCGTAGTGATAGAGCACCGCGACCAAAGGCGTCGGAAACACCATCAGTGCCACCGAACACGGCAGCGCCAGCAAAGCCACCAGCCGCAAGCCCCAATCCAGCAAGGCCGAGTAACGCGTGGCTTCACCGCTGGCTTGGGACGCAGCGAGTTGCGGCAGCAGCACCACGCCCAGTGCAACCCCCAGCAAGGCGGTGGGGAACTCCATCAGCCGGTCGGCGTAAGTCAGCCACGAGACCGACCCGGCCTGCAAGTGGGAGCCGATCTGGGTGTTGATCAGCAAGGAGAGTTGCGCCACCGACACGCCCAGCAAGGCCGGCCCCATCTGACGCAGGATGCGTCGCACGCCCTCATGCCGCCAAGCGGCCCGAAAAGCCGTTGGCCCCAGGCCGATCCGAGGCATCAAACCCAGTCGCGCCAAGGCGGGTATTTGCACCGCCAGTTGCAGCGCCCCCCCCACCATCACGCCCAAGGCCAAGGCATAAATCGGCGGCCAGCCATGGCGCTGCAACCACGGCGCGCCCAGCCAAGCCGCAGCGATCACGCACACATTGAGGATCACAGGCGTGACCGCTGGCACGGCAAAACGCTTCCACGTGTTCAAAATACCAGCCGACAAAGCCACCAAGGACATGCAGCCGATGTAGGGAAACATCCAGCGCGTCATCACGACTGCCGCATCAGCCCCTTCAGGCGGCAACCCGGCCGCCATGACCCAGACCAGCACGGGCGCAGCCAGCACGCCCAAGACACTGACCCCCAGCAGCACCCAAGCCAACACCGTGGCCACGGCGTCGATCAAGCGGCGCGTCGGCTCATCGCCCTCACGGGTGCGCGACGCCACCAAGATCGGCACAAAGGCTTGGGAGAACGCCCCTTCAGCAAAGAGGCGACGCAGCAGATTGGGGATCCGAAAGGCGACTTGAAACGCATCGGTGAGCGCACTCGCACCAAACGTGGCGGCGATGAGCTGCTCACGGACCAAGCCGGTGATGCGCGAGGCCAAGGTCAGCAAGGACACCAAAGAGGCGGCGCGCAACAGATTCATAAGGGATTCATCCTGACCTCGAAGGGCGCTGATTATCCCGTCAATTCACTTGGTGGTGGCGCGCCAACAGGCCCATGCTACAATCCAAGACTTTCCATCATCCGGACACTGCATAACCATGGCAACCGCAAAAGCCAAAAAGAAGACGGTCCGCCTTGCCTCAGGTCGCAAGCGCGCACGTCAGGACGTCAAGCTGAACGCCCAGAATTCTTCGCTTCGCTCCAAGTTCCGCACCGCCATCAAGGGCGTGCTGAAGGCTGTAGCGACTGGCGACAAGGCCAAGGCCGGTGACACTTTCAAGTCTGCCCAAGGCGTGATCGATTCGATCGCCGACAAAGGCATCTTTCACAAGAACAAGGCCTCTCGCTTGAAGAGCCGCCTTGCAGCCAAGGTCAAGAGCCTGGCTGCGCCCGCCGCCGCCTAAATCAGCTGCTCCGGATGGAACGAAAGGCCCGCCATGCGGGCCTTTCTTCATGGCGACATCACACAGCAGCGATCACAGCCGCTTTGTCAGCTTCTGACGTGAAGGCATCCGCAAAGAACGCCTCCGCCGGCAAAGCACACTGCCCGACAAAGTCGCGCTGCGCAGCCTCCACCATCACCGGCACACCGCAGGCATAGACCTGATGCCCGGCAAGGTTCGGGTGATCCTGCATCACCGCCTCATGAACCCATCCTGTGCGCCCCGTCCAAGCCTCTTCAGCGCGCGGCTCGGAAAGCACCGGCACATAACGCAGCTGCGGCAGCGTCGTCAAAGCCTGCTTGATCCAGTCCTCGGCATACAAATCTGCCTGGGTGCGACAGCCCCAATACAGGCTCACTGATCGTGTTGAAGCTTCAGCTTGCAGGACTTCAAGCATCGCCTTGATCGGCGCAAACCCCGTGCCCGAAGCCAGCAAGATGATCGGCGCGCCGCCCGCTTGCACACCAAAGCTGCCAAAGGGGCCTTCTAGGCGGAGGATTTCCTTCTCCTTCATCGCCCCAAACACGTGATCGGTGAACTTGCCACCTGGCAAGTGGCGGATATGCAACTCGATGCTGAGCTGCCCATCACGCGGAGCGCTGGCCATCGAGTAGCTGCGTCGCACCCCGTCGCGCAGCAGCACATCCACGTACTGGCCAGCGTGATAGCGAAACGACTGATGGGCCGGCAGTTGCAGTTGCACCAAGGCGACATCGCGGGTCGGCTTGCTGATGCTGATGACCCGGGCCGGCATTTTCAGCACCGGGAACTGGTCCGCCGCCGTCACTTGCGGCACATCAAGCACGCAATCGGTCTGCGGCACCGCCCGGCAGCTCAGAATCTTGCCGGCCGCTTCTTCCTCGGGGCTCAGCGCCTTGGCTTGGTGCGCGCCATGCACCACCGAGCCGCTGATCAGCTGGCATTTGCAGGAGCCGCAAGCACCGTCCTTGCAACCATAAGGCAGCCCAACGCCTTGGCGAATCGCCGCTGCCAGCAGGGTTTCATCAGGCTGAGCCTCAAAATGGCGGCCCGACGGTTGCACCGTCACGCTACAGGTCATGTCGCTATCCTTCGTTCACATCCAAATCATGAGGACCGCGATTGTGCCTTCGCCTTCGTCTTTTTCATCCCTCGCCGGCCGAACCCCAGCATGCAGCAAGCCCAGGGCCTTTCGTCAACCCCGGCTCTTGATCGTCGGCTGTGGGGATGTGGGTCTGCGCGTCGCCCAAGCCTTGGGGGGACGCCTGCGGCTGCGGGCGCTCAGCTCCAGCCCCGAGCGCTTTGCGCAGCTGCGTCAACACGGGCTCATCCCCATCACGGGTAACTTGGATCAACCGCGCAGCTTGAAGCGCCTGCGGGGCCTTGCCCCGTGGGTGATGCATCTGGCACCGCCACCCACGCAGCCTTCAACGCCCAACCATGCCTCCAAAGACCCGCGCACGCGCCATTTGCTGAACGCCTTGGGCACCTCGGTTGAACGCCTGATCTATGCCAGCACCACCGGGGTTTACGGTGATACAGGCGGAGCGCGTTTTGATGAAACCCGCCCTGTGGCCCCGGCCACAGCCCGCGCAGCGCGACGGGTGGACGCTGAACGCCAACTGCGCCAGCGCGGCAAGCACCTTGAGGCACCGTTGCAAATCGCCTTGTTGCGTATCCCCGGCATCTACGCCCTTGACCGCGAAGGCGGTGACCCGCGTGAACGCGTGCGCCGCAGCGCGCCGGTGCTGCGCGCTGAGGACGACGTCTACACCAATCACATCCACGCCGATGATTTGGCCCGGGCCTGCATCGCCGCGCTGTGGCGCGCCAAGCCGCAGCGGGTGATCCACGTCTGCGACCAAAGCGAGCTGCGCATGGGCGACTACTTCGACCTTGTGGCCGATCTGAGCCACCTGCCACGCCCGCCACGCTTGAGTCGAGCCGAAGCAAGCACGCAGCTCAACCCCATGACCTTGAGTTTCATGAGCGAATCACGCCGGCTCGACGCCACCCGACTTGAGCGCGAATTGCGGCTGGTGCTGCGTTACCCCGACATCAAGGCCGGGCTGGCGAGGCGGGTGACAGCGGCTCCAACGGCTCGTCCAGATGCGCCTCCACATCCAGCGGCAGCAACTGGATCGTCGCCCGCAGCCCCGGCACCGCGTTCATAAGGGCGTGCTCGACCGAACTGCGCACCGCCGCCGCTTGGCCCAAAGTCCAAACGGCGGGCATGTGCATGTGCAGATCGACATAGCAGCGGTGCCCGGCCCGGCGCGTGACCAAGTGATCGAAACGGATCGGCAAATCACGGAAGGTGTCGAGCACCGCGTCGATCTGCTCACGGACCTCAGATTCGACCGCTTGGTCCATCAAACCGGAGGCCGAGCGGGCGATCAACGAGGTGCCTTCGCGCAAGATGTTCAGCGCCACGCCGATGGCGATCAGCGGGTCCAACCACCACCAACCGCTGAGCTGCACGGCAAAGAGCCCGCCCACCACGCCCACCGAGGTCCAAACGTCGGTCATCAGGTGGCGCGCATCGGCTTCGAGCGCCATCGAGCGGTGCTCTTTGGCCTTGCGCAACATCGCCCACGCCAAGCCGCCATTGAGCGCAGTGCTGATCGCCGACAAGGCCATGCCCCAGCCGATGGCTTCCATGGGCTGGGGCATGAGAATGCGCTCGATGGCTGCCCAGATGATGCCAAGCGAGGCCACAAAGATCAGCACGCCTTCAAAGCCGCTGGAGAAATACTCGGCCTTGAAATGGCCGTAAGGGTGTTCTTTGTCCGGGGGCTGGGCCGCCAAGGTCACCATGACCAAAGCAAACATCGCCCCAGCCAGATTGACCAGCGACTCCATCGCGTCTGAGAGCAAACCCACCGAACCTGTCAGCCACCAAGCTGAGGTTTTGAGGGCGATGGTGGCGATGGCCACCGCGATCGAAAGTTTCAAGTAGGCGCTGACTTGCATAAGCGCCCTTGGTGAGTCAGCCCAGCGTCACGCGCGCGAACTTGCGCTTGCCGACCTGCACGACGAAGCTGCCGGCATCCACCTTCAGGCCTTTGTCGCTGATCACCGCACCGTCGATGCGCACGCCGCCCTGCTCGACCATGCGCAAGCCTTCGCTCGACGAGGCCACCAAGTTGGCTTGCTTGAGCAGCGCACCGATGCCGAGCGGTGCGCCGGTGAGGCTCACTGCGGGCACATCGTCCGGGATGCCGCCCTTGGCGCGGTTGTTGAAATCCTGCTCGGCCGTGTCAGCCGCCGCCGCGCCGTGGAAACGCGCCGTGATCTCCTTGGCCAGCAGCACCTTGGCATCCTTCGGATTGCGACCGGCCTCGACCTCAGCGCGCAAACCGGCAATCTCGGCTTCGCTCCTGAAGCTCAGCAAGGTGAAGTAGCTCCACATCAAGGTGTCGCTGATCGAGAGCAACTTGGCGAACATCTGATTCGCCGGCTCGCTGATGCCGATGTAGTTGTTCTTCGACTTCGACATCTTCTCGACGCCGTCCAAACCCACCAGCAGCGGCATGGTCAGGATGCACTGCGGCTCTTGGCCGTATTCGGCCTGCAAGTGGCGGCCCATCAACAGGTTGAACTTCTGATCGGTGCCGCCGAGCTCCAAGTCGCTCTTCAAGGCCACCGAGTCGTAGCCCTGCATCAGCGGGTAGAGGAACTCGTGGACTGCAATCGAGGTGCCGGCATGGAAGCGGTCGTGGAAATCATTGCGCTCCATCATCCGCGCCACCGTGTAGCGGCTGGCCAGCTGGATCATGCCGCGCGCGCCCAGCGGGTCGCACCACTCGCTGTTGTAGCGAATCTCGGTCTTGTCGGGTTCGAGCACCAAGCTGGCTTGGCGGTAGTAGGTCTCGGCGTTGAGCTTGATCTGCTCAGGCGTGAGCGGCGGGCGCGTGGTGTTGCGGCCCGAAGGGTCGCCGATCATCGAGGTGAAGTCACCGATCAGGAAGATCACGGTGTGGCCGATGTCTTGCAACTGACGCAGCTTGTTGAGCACCACGGTGTGGCCAAGGTGGATGTCGGGCGCGGTCGGGTCGAGGCCGAGCTTGATGCGCAGCGGCACGCCAGTGGCTTCGGCGCGCTGCAATTTACGGATCCAGTCGCCTTCGGGCAGCAACTCGTCGCAGCCCCGGCGAGTGACATCCAGCGCGGCGCGCACGCCCTCGGACAAGACAGAACCCACAGGGATCGCGCCCACGGGGGCCACAAGAGCTTCAGACAACGGAGATGACATGCGACAACAACCGCCACGGGCGGGGTACGGGTTAACAGGAAGGTGACTTTCGTCACAGCCGATATACTGCGCCGGCTTCCAAGGTGGCCCGGATTCTAGAGCTTCGGCTCGGGATGCCCATTGCTTTGTCGCTGATCATCGGGCAGATCAGGGGCCGCAACGCAAAGGACCGCCCTTGAACGCGCCCAACCGCTCTCTTGACGCCATCGACTCTCGGTACGCCACCCGACGCACCGCAACCATCGCCACCCTCGTGGCCCTGCTGCTCGGCTTTGGGGCCACCGCCTTCAGCGTGGCCCCACTCACGGTGACCGACAGCGCGCCTGTCACAGTGCGCATCCTGACCGAATCCTTGGCAAGTCCGGATGATCTCGACGATCAAGTCGAGGCTTTGGCCGATCAGCCGGTGACTTTGCATCACAGCCACCGGACTCAAGCCGGCGACACGATGGACACGCTGCTCCAGCGTCTGGGCGTGGACGACCCACAAGCGGCGCTCTTCCTGCGCCAGCATCCCGTCGCTCACAAGATTCTGGCGGCCCCAGTCGGCAAGTTCGTCCAAGTCACCACCTCAGGCAGCGGCGTTTCCGGGGCCAGCCTGAGCGACATGGTCGTGCTTGGCCCCCCCAGCCAAGCGGAGCGCCAAAACAGCCACGCCAGCCAAATTCACATCACTCGCCAAGGCAGCACGTTCAAAGTCGAAGAAAGCTTGCAAGCGCTGCACACCCAAACCCATGTCCGCAGCGTCCAGATCGAGTCGAGCCTGTTTGCCGCCGCAGACCAAGCCCAATTACCCGAATCCATCACCCTGCAACTGAGCGATTTGTTTGCCAACGACATCGATGTCCACCATGGTCTGCGCGCTGGCGACCACTTCACGGTGATCTACGAAACCCTGAGTGTCGATGCCGAGGCCGCCCTATGGACCCAAGAACCGCATCACTTGATCGCGGCTCAATTCGTCAACCAAGGACGCCGCTTCGAGGCCTTCTGGTTTGCCCAAGCGGGCCAAGGCCAAGGTCATTACTTCGACGCTCAAGGCCAGAGCAAAGAGCATCAGTTCTTGGCGGAGCCCTTGCCCGCGTCGCGCATCACCTCCGGCTTCGCGGCCCGGATGCATCCGATCCGTCATCACCTGCATAACCACCTCGGTATCGATTACGCCGCCCCCAAGGGCAGCCCGGTGCGTGCGGTGGGCACCGGCCAAGTGGTGTTTGCAGGTTGGCAAAAAGGCTACGGCAACGTCATCCGCCTGCGCCACAGCGACGCGCTGGAGACGGTCTATGCGCACCTGAGCCGCAGCAGCGTCAAAGTGGGCCAAAGCGTGACCCGAGGCCAGTTGATCGGTGCCGTGGGCTCAACGGGCTTGGCCACTGGGCCTCATCTGCATTTCGAATTCAAAACCGACGGCCATCAAGTTGATCCAGCGAACGTCGCCCGCAGCTCCCCGCCACTCACCACCTTGGCCAACACCGCGCGCAAAGCCTTCAACCGTGCCGCCAACATAGCCATGGAACAACTCGCCGCGACAGCGCCCCAACAAGCCGATGGCTTGGTCGTCGCCATGGCCCGGATGGAATGAAAGCCGCCCCGCGTTCCTTCATCGGCCTGATGTCAGGCACCTCCCTCGACGGGGTCGATGGCGTGCTATGTACTTTTGATGCCGACGGAACATGGCAAGGCATGCGCGCCCATGCGCATCGGCCCTTCTCGCCCGCGCTTTACGCCGAGTTGCAGGCCTTGCAGTCGCCGGGCTTCAATGAACTGCATCGCAGTGCCTTGGCGGGCAACGCCCTGGCGCGGGTCTATGCCGAAACCTGTGCCGATCTCCTCGAACAAGCCCAGCTGCGCCCCCAAGACATCAGCGCCATCGGTGCCCATGGTCAAACCGTGCGCCATCAACCGGGCCTGCACGACGGCACGGGCTACACCATTCAGCTCTTGCAGGCCGCTTTGTTGGCCGAGTTGAGTGGCATCGATGTGGTCGCCGACCTGCGCAGCCGCGATGTGGCCGCAGGTGGCCAAGGTGCGCCCTTGGTGCCCCCTTTTCATCAAGCCTTGTTTGGCCGAGGGGATCGCATACGCGGCGTGGTCAACATCGGCGGGATCAGCAACATCACGCTGCTGCGCCCCGATCAGCCGCTAATCGGTTTTGATTGCGGCCCGGGCAATACCTTGCTGGATCACTGGTGTCAAACCCACCGCCAACAGCCTTTTGACCGTGATGGTGCATGGGCCGCCCAAGGTCGGGTAGATCCAAGCCTGCTTGATCACCTGCATCAAGAAATGTTTTTCGCGCTGCCTGCGCCCAAAAGCACCGGGCGCGATCTCTTCAACGCCGCGTGGCTGGCGCACAAGCTCCAAGCATGGGCTGAACAACCCATTTCAGCCACAGACGTGCAAGCCACCCTGACTGAACTGACCGCTCGCAGCATCGCCAACGAGCTGCTGCGCTACGCAGCGGATGTTCAGGATGTCCTGATTTGTGGGGGGGGTGCCTTCAACACGCACCTGATGCAGCGTCTGCAAGCAGCTTTGCCGCAAGCCAAGGTGCTGAGCACCGCTGAGGAGGGCTTGGCACCGGATCATGTTGAAGCGGCGGCCTTCGCTTGGCTGGCTTGGGCGCACACCCAACACCAGCCCGGCAATCACCCTTCAGTGACGGGCGCGAAAGGCTTGAGAGTCCTCGGCGCGCGCCATCCGGCCTGAATCAAACCGCGAAAGTCAAACCGCGAAGCTTGAACCACACCCGCAGGTGGTGGTGGCATTCGGGTTCTTGATGACGAACTGCGCACCTTGCAGATCATCCTTGTAGTCAATTTCGGCACCGACCAAGTATTGCAAGCTCATGGCGTCGATCAACAAGGTCACACCGTTTTTCTTCATTTCGGTGTCATCTTCGTTGACGATTTCATCGAAGGTAAAACCGTACTGAAAGCCTGAACAACCGCCGCCTTGAACAAAGACGCGCAGCTTCAGGTCAGGATTACCCTCTTCAGCGACCAAATCAGCCACCTTGGCAGCAGCAGCATCGGTAAAAAGAAGCGGGACCGGCATTTCTGGGGCGACCGTGGCAGCAACTGCACTCATTGAAAATCTCCTGCGTAACGATGGATAAACGTGTGGGCCTGTGTGGGCATGTGGACATGGGTCCGGGATTCAATCAACTGCTCGCAACGAGAGCTGTTTTCTCTTCATCGGTCATTTTGTTCAATGAACCCTCAATGACCGCACCCTGATGCATTTCAAGAGCGACATAACGAATGTCACCTTGGATATGGGCCCGAGACTGCAACTCAAGCATGTGCGTTGAGATGACCGGGCCGTTAACGGCTCCGTTGATGATGACATGGCCCGCTTTGACCGTACCGTTGACCTTGGCTTTCTCACTGATGAACAGCATGTTGCTACTGCCCCCCAGAGCAATCACATCGCCAAGCACTTCACCATCGATGCGCAAGCCATCGCTGAAACGCAAAGTACCCTCAAAAAGAGCACCTTCGCCGACCAAACTTCGTATCGTTGGTTGTTTTTTTTGCCCGAACATGTCGGATTCTCCTGACAAACCTGAACCTTGACCCCAAACGGGCAGTGTACGACGCAGGCTTAGATCATCCGAGACATCCCGATAGATAGCACCTCACGGGGCCTTGCGGGGCGGGTGTTGTGGTGCTGTGGGTAGCGTGGGTCGTTGTTTACCGGGCACCAATTTCTCGTAGAACCGCACATCGCGGGTCAGCGCGAGATTTTGCTCTTCGAGCAAATGAACTTGGGCGGCCAAGCGATCTTGGGTTGCTTTCTCGGTCTTCAGCAGGCTGTCGGCGGTGTTGGCCACGGATTGCGCGGCGTCGCGCTCGCCGCGCACTTTCTGAATCTCTTCACGCAGCTTGGCAAGTTCCTCGTTGGCACCGACTTCAACGCCTGAAATTTCTTTGCCCACCTCGAAAGCCCATAGCGCTAAAGCAGCGGAAAACCCGAGGACCAAGGCCGATAAAGCCCAACGCATCGGCCACGGGGTATGGGTACGGACCGAAAACCGCGATGAGTTAACTGAAAGACGACGACGAAAAACTTTCCAACGCATGAGCAAACCTCGAACGCTCGACGCTGCTGCCAAGCAAGCAACGCACGATTTGCCGCGACGATACACGAAGGGCTGCCATTGGCAGCCCTTGGGTCTGGAACCTTGGTTCTCAGGACATCAGCGCTTGCTGAATTGCTTACGACGACGAGCGCCGTGCAGACCGACCTTCTTCCGTTCGACTTCACGCGCATCGCGCGTCACGAAGCCAGCGCGGCTCAGATCAGGCTTGAGCGTGGCATCGTATTCGATGAGGGCGCGGGTCACACCGTGGCGCACGGCACCGGCTTGACCGGATTCACCACCACCGTGGACGTTGACCTTGATGTCAAACGTTTCAGCATGATTGGTCAACAGCAACGGCTGCTTGACGATCATGATGGACGTTTGACGGCCGAAGTACTCTCCGACCGGCTTGCCGTTGACAGTGATCTGGCCGGTGCCCTTCTTGATGAAGACCCGTGCGACAGACGATTTGCGACGGCCAGTGCCGTAATTCCATTCTCCGATCATGGCAGCTCCTTAGAGAACAAGCGTCTTGGGCTGCTGAGCGGTGTGCGGGTGCGTGGCACCGGCATAAACCTTCAGCTTCTTGATCATCGCGTAGCCGAGCGGGCCCTTGGGCAACATGCCCTTGACAGCCTTTTCGATAGCGCGACCCGGATGCTTGATCTGCATGTCCTTGAACTTGGTCGCATAGATACCGCCCGGATAACCGGAATGACGGTAATAGACCTTGTCTTCGGACTTGGTGCCGGTGACGCGAATCTTGTCGGCGTTAACGATGATGATGAAATCACCGGTATCCACGTGCGGCGTATAGATGGGCTTGTGCTTGCCACGCAAACGGAGAGCGACTTCGCTGGCCACTCGTCCGAGAACCTTGTCGGCTGCGTCAATCACAAACCACTCGTGCTGCACTTCGGCCGGTTTGGCGCTGAAGGTTTTCATGCTTGTATCGAGTTAGTCATGGTTTCCATCCTGTCGGGCTCGGTGCTGCTTCTGAAAGGCAGCCTCTTGCCCCAGGCCCTGGTCCCTTCCAAAGAAGAGACTTTCTTTCCGGGAAACCGTTTCGGAAAAGCCCTCGATTATGCCTCAAAGCCATTCAGAAGCCCTGTGGCTGGCCTTCCACACCCTTGACATAGAAATTCATGCCGTACAAGAACTTGTCGGTGGCCACTTCATCGCGACGCAGCACCGCCTTACCGTCTTGCCCCAAGATGGGGCCTTTCCAGATCAGGGGCTTGCCGAGTTTCAAATCGGCCTGTGCCGCCTCCACGCGTTGCCTCAGCGGCACAGGCACCCTTGGCGACATGGACACCAGCGCCACGGCCTCTTCGCGCAGGCCCCACCACAGGGACGCTGAAACCCACTTTTGATCCAGCACGGACTGGATGGCTTGGCGGTAGTAGGACGTCCAATCCACCGCAAAAATCGCCAACGGTTCGGCAGTCCGCCCGACACGCTCTAGTTGCATGCGCGCCTCGGTGCTACGCAAAACCATGTCAACTTCAGCCCCCAGCTCTTGCTCAGCCTGGGCCGAGCCCACCACCCTGGTTTTGATCTGCGGGGCCGCTGTTTGCGCCCCCAAAGTGAACGCATTGATCGTGCGCATCGCTTCGAGCGTGGGCTGCACGGTGGGGACAATCACCCCCAAGGTGTGGGTTTGACTGAGCGTGCCAGCGATCAGGCCGACAAGGTAGGCACTTTCGTAGGTTCTTGCCTCAAAGACCCGCAAGTTATGCATCGTCTTGTGGCCCCCCAACTGCTCAAAACGAGCCGCTGGAGCATCAGCAGCCACACGGCGTATGGCGGCCGCCATCGCGGCCACGCCCTCCTCCGTCGCAACCCCCTGACCAAAAATCAGTCCATGGCCCTCGGCCACCAAGGCCCGCAAGGCTTCCTCGGCTTGGGCCTCATCCACCACCGTATCCACCGCCTGCACGTGGATACGCGCACCAAATTCGGCGGCAACAGCGTCGCGCGCCTGCGCCTGCTGAGCATCGGCATGGGCAGACACAAAAGCAACCTTTAGGGGGGGCGGTTGGGGTACAGCTTGTTCGGCGGGCCGACAGCCCACGACCCCGACGAACGCAAGCAGCACGACCCAAGCCGGCGGAGTCCTATACCTATACCGATAGGTCATGGCAAGCCTCTTCATCAAAACACAAGGCACGCTGGGCAATGGGCGAAAGGACAGCGCAACAAGGACCGTGCGATTATCACGCGCCCTGAAACCTTCGGAGTTGTCATGTCCCGTTGCCGCCACCCTGTCGCCCCAGGCCTTGCCACGCTGATGTTGGCCTTGGCGTTGACCCCTTCGGTGCAGGCGCAACCGGGCTATGCGCTGTACGGCGTGCTCGATGTTGCCCTTGGATCCTTCCAAAGCGCCGGCAGCGCACGCCTGAGCCACATCCAAAGCGGCGTCATGCACACCAGCTTCATCGGCCTAAGTGGCGAGGAGGCGCTGGAAAGCGGGGCCAAGGTGCTGTTCAATTTAGAGTCTTTCCTGCGCCCAGATAGCGGTGAGTCGGGTCGATGGACCGGCGCACCCAGCGATGGCGCTTGGTCGCGGGCCGCGAATATCGGCTTCTCCGGCTCGTTCGGCACGGTCCGCATGGGCCGTGTAGCGAACTTGATGTTTGTGTCGTCACGTGCTTTCAACAGCTTCAGCGCCACCTTGGGGGATGCACCGACTCTTTCGCTGGCGTGGTCCGACCCTAGAGGCAGCGCCGCACAGATAGAAGGTGACACCGCTTGGAGCAACGCGCTGAGCTACGTCGGTCTGAGCCAAGATGGCTGGAGCTTCAGCGGCCAAGCGGCGGCGGCCGAAGGCAACGGCAGCCGCAACCTCGGACTCACCATGGGCTACACGGCACCACGTTTCAGCGCCAGCGCCGCGTGGCAAGAGGTCAAGGTCGGTTTGGGAGGACAAAAGGAAAGCACCGGCAGCTTCGGGGCCACCTATGACTGGGGAGCCGTCAAGCTCTATGCCCAAGCCATCGGCATCGACGACCGCGCCCAAGGCACGCTGACCAAGGTGATGGATCTGAGCTTGGCGGCACCACTCGGTCAAGCCGGCAACCTCTTGCTCGCTTGGAGTCGCTCAGTGCTCGACATCGACAACAGCCAAGCCAGCACCCTGCGCTTGGGCTATGCCCACACCTTGAGCCCACGCACCGCGCTGTACGCCATGGCCTTGCAAACGCAGCGCACCGACTTGGCCCACGGCAACAGCGTGGCCATGGGTTTGCGGCATGCTTTTTAAGGGCCGCCGTATCAAATTGTGGACAATCGCGCCTCAATCTCGTCCTTCCGTCCGCATGAAATTGCTGCGCCTTGTTGCTTGTTTTGCTCTCCTTGCTCTGTCCATCGGCCTTCAGCCGACCTTGGCGCAAGGCTTTGATATCGGTGGCCTGCAAGGCCTGCAAACCCTCCAAGCAGCGCAGCAGCCCGCCGCCATGCCCGGCATCGGTCCCATGACGCCCAGCGGCCTCGGTCCCACCGTCATCAATCCGGCCACGGCCACCCATCCGATCAACGCGGCCGCAGACCAGCGCCTACTCGGATCGGACCCCAACCCCGCACAAGACGTCAAAGCCGAATCAGACCCCTTGGTGGGTAGCGGGCGCGACTTGCTGGCCGAGAACGAATTCCAACGCTTCGTCTTCAACGCCACAGGCCACAAGTTGGGCGTTTTTGGTCAAAGCTATTTCAATCCAGGGGATCGCAGCTTTGCGCCGGGCGAGCGCATGCCCGTGCCAGCCGACTACGTGCTTGGCCCCGGCGATGAGCTGTTTGTGCGGGTCTGGGGCAGCATCGACGTGGATCTGCGCGCCACGGTGGATCGCAACGGTCTGATCAATCTGCCCCGCGTCGGTGCCATCACCATGGCAGGTGTGAAGGTCAGCGAGGCTGAAACCGTCCTGCGCACCCAGATCGGGCGGGTGTTTCGCAATTTCAGCCTCAATGTCACCTTGGGCCAGTTGCGCAGCATGCAAATTTTTGTGGTCGGCCAAGCGCGCAAACCCGGCAGCTACACCGTCAGCAGCCTCTCAACGCTGATCAACGCCGTCTTTGCCAGCGGCGGCCCGAACACCAACGGCAGCCTGCGGCGTATCCAGCTCAAGCGCAATGATCAGATCGTGGGCGAGCTTGATCTGTACGACTTCATCCTCAACGGCGACAAAACCCAAGATGTGCGACTGCAAAGTGGCGATACCGTGGTCTTCCTGCCCAAGGGTGCCCAGATCGCCTTGCTCGGTGCGCTCGACAATCCGGCCATCTTTGAGCTCAAAAGCAGCACCGAATCGGCCGCCAAGGTGCTGGGTTATGCCGGCTTGAGCCGCATCTCGACCAACCGCCCCACAGCTTTGCTGGAACGCATCGACGCGCTCAACACCAAAGCCCCTCGCAGCGTCGGCACCGTGAGGCTCGACGATCAAAGTGCGGAAACCACCCTGCTGCGCGATGGCGACTTGCTCACCTTGTTCGGTCTGGCCCCCGCTTTTGGCAATGCCGTCACCCTGCGTGGCACCGTCGCCGCCCCCATGCGTTATCCCCACAGCACGGGCATGCGCATCAGCCAGCTCATCCCCGACCGCGAAGCCCTGATCACCCCGGACTACTACCAGCGCAAAAACCGGCTGGTGCAGTTCACGGCACCCACCGCCCAAGCGGCGGCGGCCGTCGATGTCAATCAAGGCACCGTCGAGCACGACGTGCGCAACATCGTCGATGAGCCCAACTGGGAATACGCCGTGGTCGAGCGCCTGAACCGCGAAGACCTGACCATGCAGGTGCTGCCCTTTAACTTGGGCAAGGCGGTCCTCAAACACGATCCTGAGCACGATCTGGTGCTCTTGCCCGGCGATGTGGTGACCATCTTTGGCATCAACGATGTCAGCAACCCGGTCAGCCGCCGGACGCGCTTGGTGCGGGTTGAGGGGGAAGTGCAAGCCCCTGGGGTCTACCAAGTGCGCCCCGGTGAATCGTTGCGCGGCCTGATCCACCGCATCGGCGGCCTCACGCCCCAGGCCTATGTGTTCGGCACCGAGTTCAATCGAGCCTCGACCCGACTGGCCCAGCAAGCAGCCCTGAACGAAGCCGTGAACCGGCTTGAGAACCAGCTCGCCAGCGCCGGGGCCGACCAAGCCGCCAATTTGGTGACCAGCGATGTGCAAACCGCCTTGCAACTGCGTACGGCGCACCTCGAAGCGCGCAAGGCCCAGATCAATCGCCTCAAGAGCATCAAGTCGAACGGTCGCATCGCCTTGGAGCTTGATCCGGCCGCCAGCACCTTGGGTGATCTGCCCGACGTCAGTTTGGAAGACAGCGACCGCATCTACATCCCGCATCGCCCGGGCTTTGTGCTGGTGGTGGGGGCGGTGGCCAACACCAATGGCTTGCTCTGGCGCGAAGAAAAACGGCTGCGCGATTACCTGAATGTGGCTGGGGTTGAGCCCGATGCCAACGAAGCGGGCCTCTTTGTCGTGCGGGCCGATGGCTCGGTCGAGCACAACCACGCGCATCGTGGCTGGTTCGATGCCTCGCTCGACAACCTGAAACTGATGCCCGGCGACACGGTGGTCGTGCCTGAAAAGACCGACCGCGAAACCTTCTGGACCGCCGTCACCCGGGG
>NZ_JBYSVC010000042.1:0-22357 GCF_057922285.1 Leptothrix toolikensis (SeqCode) | reverse complement strand
CCTAGAGAATCAACGCTCTAGGGCTTTTTCTTTGAGCGTCTCAGGTTCCAGCCACGTATGGGTTATCGACCCGTTCTTGACCGAAGCTGCTTTCCGGGCCGTGGCCGGGGATGAAGATGGTGGCGTTGCCCATCGGCCAGAGGCGTTGGGTGATGCTGTTGATCAAGGTCGCGTGATCGCCACCGGGGAAATCGGTGCGACCGATGCTGCCGGCAAAGAGCACATCACCCACAAAGCAGCGCTGCGCGCTAGCGCTGTAAAACACCACGTGACCGGGCGTGTGGCCAGGGCAATGGCGGACCGTCACTTGCTCTTGGCCCAAGTCCAGCACATCGCCATCGTTCAACCAGCGCGTCGGCATGAAAGCCTCGGCAGCGGGGAAGCCGAACATGCGGCTTTGCTGCGGTAGGCCGTCGATCCAATACAGATCACCTTCGTGCGGGCCGATGATCGGCAGGCCCAGTTCACGCGCTAAGGTGCCTGTGCCACCCGCATGGTCGATGTGAGCATGCGTGAGCCAAATCTGCTCCAGCCGCACGCCGAGCCGCTTCACGGCTGACTTGATGCGATCCAGATCGCCCCCCGGATCAATCACGGCCGCAGAACGGCTGACCGGACACCACACCAAGGAGCAGTTTTGGGCAAAGGCGGTAACGGGGATGGTTTCGTACTGAAGCATGCGCAATGACCGAGTGAAGATCCGGCAAAAACAGAAACGCCCGGCTTGAACCGGGCGTTGAAGGGAGCCACCGCAGAGGCCCCATCACTGCACCTTGACGGTGCGCGTGATTAGTGAGCGGCCTTCTTTTCAGCCTTGGCTTCGACCTTGGCTTCAACCTTGGCGGAAGCAGCAGAAGCGGCCGGCTTGGCGGCTTCAGCCTTCTTTTCGACAGCCTTAGGAGCGTCAGAGGCGAAAGCGCCGAAGGAGAAAGAAGCAGCGATCAGGGCGGCCAGGAGCTTGTTCATGTGAATACCTTTCAGTTTGAAGAAACCCCCCGCATCCCGGGAGGCCTCTACACAACGGGGCATGTCAAGGCTTGGATGACATATCTTTGAAAAAATTTCAGCCCGCATCCGCAACCGAGGGGAAACCCGCACGCAAGGCATCCAAGTAACGGGCCAGATCAATGTCGGCCTGAGTCGGCTTCCAGCCATCCGACCACGTACTGAGCCAAACCGCCACCTCGCACCAACGGTTTTCCCAACGCGGGTGATGGTCAAGGGCTGCGATCTTGGGCACGGCACCTTGCATAAAGGCCATGGCGTCGCCGAACGAGGCAAAGGTGAAGACACGGTGCAACTCGGTCTTGCGCAGCGGCGCGTCGCCTTCGGCGGCATCGTCCTCAGGCTGAAGCTCAGTGCTCAGCAACTGCCAATTCGACAGGTCATTGGCCACCAAAAGCTCCAGCACCTGACGCAAAGTCTGGAGATCGCTGTAAAGCCGTTCGGCGTCTTGCTCAAGCTCGTCATCCGGCTGCCCCTCTTGGCGGAAGAGGGTGAACAAGATCTCGCTGCCCGCGCCTTGCGGCAGCACCCGCATCGGGTTGCAGACTTCTTGACCACCGGGCAGGCGCACGGTGTGATCGAGCACGCCGTAAGGGTTGTCGGGCACAAAAGCCAGCGTCACCGCCCCAGCGGGTGACTGCACCACCCATTCACCCCGGACGAACGACACCGAGCGGCAAAACGCCGGGGCCCAGATCGGCAAGTTGAGCGGATCGCGCACAAAACCTGCCACCACGGCGGGCGGCACAGCGACAGAAACGGAAAGGGTGAGTGATTTCACAAGCGGTCTCGCATCCAAGCAGGTCAGGCTTCGCGGCGCAGGGCCGGGAACAGAATCACGTCGCGGATGCTGGGTGAGTCGGTGATGAGCATCATCAGGCGGTCGATGCCGATACCGCAGCCACCCGCAGGGGGCATACCGTATTCGAGCGCACGGATGAAATCAGCGTCAAAGAACATCGCTTCTTCGTCACCCGCATCCTTGTTGGCCACTTGGGCTTGGAAACGCGCAGCTTGGTCTTCGGCGTCGTTCAGTTCGCTGAAGCCATTGGCGTATTCACGCCCGGTGATGAAGAGCTCGAAGCGTTCAGTGATCGAGGGGTTGGTGTCCGAGGCCCGGGCCAGCGGACTGACTTCGACCGGATAGTCAATGATGAACGTCGGCTGCCAGAGCTTTTCTTCCACCACCGCTTCAAACAAGCCAAATTGCAGCTCGGCCAAGCGCCAATGCGCGGGCGGCTCCTCGCCCAAGCTCTTGAGCTTGGCGTGTATGGCGACGGCATCGTCCGCCTCAGCGTCGCTCAAACCAGCATGCACCACCAACGAGTCACGCACGGACAAACGCGCAAAGGGCTCGTCCAGATGCACTTCCTTGCCGGCGTAGGTCACGCGCGCTGAGCCGGTGGCCGAACGGGCCGCGTGGCGCAGCACTTGCTCGGTGAAGTCCATCAGATCGTGGTGATTCCAGTACGCCGCGTAAAACTCCATCATCGTGAATTCGGGGTTGTGCCGAACACTGATGCCTTCGTTGCGGAAGTTGCGGTTGATCTCAAACACGCGCTCAAAGCCACCCACCAACAGACGCTTCAGATAGAGCTCCGGCGCGATGCGCAGGTACATCTCTTGATCAAGCGCGTTGTGGTGCGTGATGAACGGCTTGGCGTTCGCGCCGCCAGGAATCGGGTGCAGCATCGGCGTTTCCACTTCGAGGAAGTGGTGCTCAATCATGAGCTGCCGAATGCTGGCCACCGCCTTGCTGCGGGCCCGGAAACGCTCACGGGCGTGCTCGTCGGTGATCAGATCGACGTAGCGCTGACGGTACTTTTGTTCCTGATCGGTCATGCCGTGGAACTTGTCCGGCAGCGGGCGCAGCGCCTTGGTCAGCAGGCGCAAGTTGGTGACCTTGATCGACAGCTCGCCCGTCTTGGTGCGGAACAACACGCCTTCGGCACCGAGGATGTCGCCCAAATCCCAATGCTTGAAAGCCGCCAGTTTCTCAACGCCCACGTTGTCTTGGGTGATGTAGAGCTGGATGCGGTTCAGGCCTTGGCTGGTGCCGTCTTGCAGCGTGGCAAAGCAAGCCTTGCCCATCACACGCTTGAGCATCATCCGGCCGGCCACGCTGGCTTGGATCGGCTCAGCGTCGAGGGTGGCAGCGTCCTTGCCTTCGTGCAGGCGATGCAGGTCTCCGGCGTGGTCAGCGGGTTTGAAATCGTTCGGGAAAGCGATGCCTTGGGTTCGCAAGGCGCTCAGCTTCTCACGCCGCTCGGCGATGAGTTGGTTGTCGTCAAGGGAGGCGGTCTGAACAGTCTGGGATGGGGCGGGTGCAGCGGTCATCATCAACTCATGGGATTTGCTGCAATTTTAGGCTGCCGATGCGGGGTGGGCCGATAAAATCAACGGTTTGCCCCCAGCGAGGCTTCCATGAGCGCACCGTACCCGATCACCGACCGCAAGATCCGCTTCGCCCTGGTGGGTTGCGGGCGCATCGCCAAGAACCATTTCAGTGCTCTTGAGCGCCATGCCGAACGCGCCGAGCTGGTGGCTGTGTGTGACACGCTTCCCGAGCGGGCCCACGCAGCGGCCGCTCAAACAGGCGCACGCCCCTTCACCCACCTCGACACCCTGTTGGCCCAAAGCGACGCGGACATCGTGGTGCTGACCACCCCGAGCGGCTTGCACCCGCAGCAAGCCATCCGCGTGGCCGCCGCTGGCCGCCATGTGCTCTCGGAAAAACCCATGGCGACCAAGTGGGACGAAGGCATGGCGATGGTGCGCGCCTGCCGCGACGCCGACGTCAAGCTGTTCGTCGTCAAGCAAAATCGCTTGAACGCCACCATGCAGTTGCTCAAAAAGGCCATCGATCAAAAGCGTTTTGGCCGCATCCACATGGTCACAGTCAACGTGTTCTGGACCCGGCCGCAGAGCTATTACGACGAAGCCCCGTGGCGCGGGCGCTGGGACATGGACGGTGGTGCTTTCATGAACCAAGCCAGTCACTATGTGGACATGGTCGATTGGCTGGTTGGCCCGGTGGACAACGTACACGCCTACACCGCCACCCAAGCGCGTGACATCGAAGCCGAAGACAGCGGCATCATGAGCCTGCGCCTGCGCGCTGGCGGCTTGGCCAGCATCAACGTCACGATGCTGACGTATCCAAAAAATTTGGAAGGCTCGATCACCGTCTTGGGCGAACGGGGTACCGTGCGCATCGGCGGCGTGGCCGTCAACGAGATCCAGCACTGGGAGTTCGATGCGCCGCGTCCCGAAGACGAAGAGATCAAGGCCGCCAGCTACGCCACCACCTCGGTCTACGGTTTTGGCCACCCGCTCTATTACGACAACGTGGTGCAGACCCTGCGCGGTGAAGCGCACGCCGAGGTCGATGGCTACAGCGGTCTGCGCTCGCTCGAAGTGCTGATCGCCGGCTACCGCTCAGCACGCGACGGCGTGCGCGTCGGCCTGCCGCTGGTGTTCTGACATGGGCTACTGGAAACACGACAGCGCCATCGTCGATGACGGCGCGCAACTCGGCGACGGCACCAAGGTTTGGCACTTCAGCCACGTTTGCGGCGGCGCACGCATCGGGGCGAACGGCTCGCTGGGCCAAAACGTCTTCGTCGGCAACGATGTGCTGATCGGCTCGGGCGTCAAGATCCAAAACAACGTCTCGGTCTATGACGCTGTCACCATCGAAGACGATGTCTTCTGCGGCCCGAGCATGGTCTTCACCAACGTCTACAACCCACGCGCCGCCGTGGCCCGCAAGGCCGAATACCGCCGCACCTTGATCCGGCGCGGTGCCACCCTCGGGGCCAACTGCACGGTGGTCTGTGGCACCACGGTGGGCGCTTTTGCCTTCATCGGCGCAGGAGCCGTGGTGCAACGCGACGTGCCCGATTACGCCCTGATGGTCGGTGTACCGGCTCGGCGCATCGGCTGGATGAGCCGCCACGGCGAGCGCCTGAGCCTGCCCCCCCGCAGCCTCGGTGGCGAACCCATGGAAGCCTCCTGCCCCGCCACAGGCGAGCGCTACCGGCTGGTGGGAGACGTGCTGACACGCTTGGATGGACCCGCTTGACTCTTTTGAAAGACCCCATGCAATTCATCGACCTCAAGTCTCAATACGCCGCGCTCAAAAGCGAGATCGACGCGGGTATCCAGCGGGTGCTGGATCACGGCCAATACATCATGGGGCCGGAGGTGAAGGCGCTTGAGACGGCGCTGGCCAGCTTTGTGGGTGTGCGCCACTGCATCACGGTGGCCAGCGGCACCGAAGCACTGCTGATTGCGCTGATGGCCTTGGACTTGAAGCCGGGCGATGAAGTGATCACCACGCCGTTCACCTTTGCGGCCACCGCCGAGGTGATCGTGTTACTCGGGGCCAAGCCGGTGTTTGTCGATATCGAGCCCGACACCTGCAACATCGACCCCACCTTGGTTGAGGCAGCGATCACGCCCAAAACCCGGGCGATCATGCCGGTGAGTCTCTACGGTCAAGTGGCCGATATGGCCGAGATCAACGCCATCGCCGCGCGTCACCGCCTGCCGGTGATCGAAGATGCGGCGCAAAGCTTCGGCGCCAGCTACCAAGGCCGGCGCAGCTGCGGTGTTTCGACCGTGGGCTGCACCAGTTTCTTCCCCAGCAAACCGCTGGGCTGCTACGGCGACGGCGGTGCGATCTTCACCGATGACGATGCCTTGGCCCAAGCCGCACGCGAGATCCGCGTCCACGGCCAAAGCGCGCGCTACACCCACACCCGCGTCGGCGTCGGCGGGCGCATGGACACGCTGCAATGCGCCGTGGTGCTGGCCAAGCTGCCGCGCTTTGCGTGGGAGCTGGAACGTCGCCGCCAGCTTGGCGCGCGCTATCAGCAGCTGCTCGCCCCCTTGGTCGCAGAGGGCCGCCTGCGCTTGCTCGGCGTGCGCCCAGACCGCGACTGCGTTTGGGGCCAGTACACCGTGTTCGTCAACGACCGCGCCCGTGTCCAAGCGGCCTTGCAAGCCGAAGGCGTCCCGACCGCCGTGCATTACCCCAAGCCCATGCACCATCAAGCGGCTTATGCGGCCTACGCCACAGCGGACGCCTGCCCGCACAGCGTGGCCGCCGGCCAGCAGGTGATGAGCCTGCCCATGAGCCCGGATCTGTCCGAAGCCGATCAAGACCGCGTCATTCACGTGTTGTCGAACGTGCTGCGCGCATGACCCCTCCTGCTCCTGCATCCCCAGCCACCGCTGGTTTGCTGCGTGCCAGCCTGACCCTGCTGGCTGGGGGCGCGGCCGCGCAAGCCATTCCCTTGATGCTGGGCCCGCTGCTCACCCGGCTCTACAGCCCGAGCGAGTTCGGCACCTTTCACGTCTTTGCCGCTGTGGCGGCCAATCTGGCGGTGGTGGGCTGCGGGCGCTATGAATTCGCCCTGCCTTTGGCGCGCAGCGACGGCGAAGCGCACGCGCTGCGTCGCTTGGCGCTGGGCATCTTGCTGATCGTGACCGCGCTGTGCCTGCCCATCGGCCTGATCTGGGCCGTGCAGCTCGACGCCTCGTGGCCGCTGGCGCTGCCCTTGGCGGTGGCTTCAGCCGGACTGCTCTCGCTGGCCACCCTCTGGGCCACCCGACAGCAACGCTTCAAGGCCTTGGCCGCCGGACGCATGGCGCAGCACACCGGCACCACGCTGGCACAGTTGCTGGGCGGCTGGCTGCACTGGGGGGTGCATGGGCTGATCGCTGGGGGCGTGGCCGCTGCGCTGACCGCCGTCGCCTTGCTGCGTCTACCGCTGGGCCAAGCGGGAAGCGCTGAGCTGACGGCCGCACCGTCTTGGCGCGATGTGGCGCGCCAACATCGGCACTTTCCGCTGCTCAACACCCCGCACGCTTTTGCCAGCGCCTTGCAAGACACCCTCGCCTTTGCCCTGATCGCCACCACCTTGGGGCCGGCGGCCGCAGGCTTTTGGGGCTTGGCGATGCGCTATCTCAAAGCCCCGGCCACCTTGATTGGTGGCGCGGTCTCACAAGCGCTCTACCCCAAGCTGGCGGCTGCGGGTGAGGTACCCCTTGGTGGTGCGGTCAGCCTCGAAGCACGCCAAGCTGTGCGCCGCGTGATGCTGATCCTCACCGCTTTGGCCCTGCCCTTGGTCGCACTGCTCTGGGCGCTGGGCGCTTGGCTGTTTGAGTGGTTCTTCGGCAGCGCTTGGCACGAAGCCGGTCTGCTGGCCCAAGCCTTGGCGCTCTACATCGGGGTGCATTTCGTCGCCGCGCCGCTGGCGGTAGTCACCATGGCGTGGAACGCCCAAGCGTGGGCGCTGCGTTTAGCGCTGATCGGACAAGTGGTGTTTGTCGGTGCCTTGGCGCTGGGTGCGCACTGGGGCGGGCTGATCGGTGCGGGTTGGGCGGTGTCGCTGGCCATGCTGGCCTACTTCGGCTATTACTTCTGGGCCTTGGCCACTTGGCCGGTCACCCCAACAAGCACCGCAACGAAAGCAGCGTCATGAAAGCAGCGTGGTCCCGACGACTTTGGCAGCCTTGCAAGATGCTGCTCTCACGCCTCTGGGGCACCCGCATGGTTTGGGGCTTTGTGCGCGGCGACGGTGAATTCCTGCCCCACACCCGTATCAGCAACACCAGCTGTGTGTTTGCCAAAGAACGCCTTCAGGTGGCCGATCATGTCTTCATTGGTCACTTCAGCGTGCTCGATGCCACCTACGGCTTGAAGATCGGTGAAGGCTGTCAGATCGGTTTTTTCACCGGCATCTTCAGCCACTCCAGCCACGCGGCGATCCGTCTTTATGGCCGCGCCTACGTGAGCACCGCTGAGAAAAAAGCCTACTTCACCGACAGCGTCGAAATCGGCGACTACTGCTTCATCGGCGCGCACGCCACCTTGTCCCCCGGCACTCGCCTCGGCAAGGGCTGCTTGGTGTCGGCCTACAGTTTGGTCAAGGGCAGCTACCCGGACTTCTCGATCTTGGCCGGACAACCGGCCAAAGTGGTGGGCGATACCCGCCGTCTTGATGCCAAACTGCTGCGCCAGTATCCCGAGCTTGAAACCCATTACATCGACTGGGCCGGTGCCCCTGCGACCGAGCTCCACGCGACCCCGCAGCCATGAAGCATCCCGCGCCCGTCCACCTGCGCCACGTCCTGATCGGCGATGGTGAGAGCCCCCATCTGCTCAAGTGGGCCCGCGCCTTGGCACCGCACGTCGAGCTGTGGGTGGCGTCCAGCCGGGGCTTTTTGCCGGGCTTTGACGGCGTGGTGCCTTCTTGGCGACGCTTGGCGTTGGGAGCTGACGTGGCGCACAAAGGCGGCAACTTCGGCGTGCTGCGCGGTCTGCCGCGTCTGGGCGCTTGGCTGCGCGAGATCGACGCCGACTGGATCCACGCCCACTACTTGACTTCGCACGGCACCTTGGCTTGGCTGGCCAAACGGGGCTGGGGCTTGCGCGCTCACTTGATCGGTTCCGCATGGGGCAGCGACATCCTTGTCACCCCGCAGCGCGGCGCGCTGTACCGCTGGCTGACCCGTCGGGTGCTGCGCGCTTGCCGCATCACCACGAGCGATTCGCACCACATGGCCGAGGTGATGAAAAGCCTCGGCGCGGGCGAGGTTTCGGTCTTTCCCTTCGGTTTAGAGCGCTTGCCGCCGCCAGCCCGCGCCAAAGAGCCCTGGCTCTTTTTCACCAACCGGGGGATGGAGCCGATCTATCGCCCCGAGCGCATCATCGCCACCTTTGCGGCCATCTCGGCGGCCTGCCCCGAGGCCCGGCTGGTGGTGGCCAACCATGGCTCGCTGCGCAACGCCATGGACGATCAGGTCTTTGGCTTGGGCTTGCAACACCGCGTGCTGTTCGTCGGCCGCCTCGACGCCGTCAACCAAGACCGCTGGTACGCCCGCGCCACGTGGTACTTGAGCCTGCCGGAAAGCGACTCGGTCGCGGTCTCGGTGTTGGAGGCCATGGGCCACAGCTGCATCCCCATCCTGTCGGACCTGCCGGCCAACCATGAACTGGTCGAGGATGGCGAAAACGGCCTGATCTTGGCCGACAGGGGTCAGCCCGACATGGCCGTCTTGGCCGAGCTGGGCTCGCGCGCGCACCGCATCGGCCAGCACAATCGCACCTGGGTGCAACAGCACGGCTTGTTTGCCCCGGCCGTGCGGACGCTGATGGTGCGCTTGCGCGCCTTGGCCCCACCACCGCCCCGCAACCCACCGAAGCCTTGAAGGCCTTGCAGCGTGCAGATTCTCTACATCAACCACTACGCCGGCTCGCCAGCCTTGGGCATGGAATACCGCCCGTATTACCTAGCGCGCGAGTGGGTCCGCCTTGGGCACACCGTCCACATGGTGGCGGCCGGTTTTTCGCATGTGCGGGCGCGCCAACCCGAAGATCCGCAAGCACCTGGTGAGCTGATCGACGCACCGCTGCGCCAGCTCATCGACGGCATCGACTACCACTGGTTCCCCACCCCACCTTACCAAGGCAATGGCTTGGGGCGGATCAAAAACATCTGGGCTTTTCTCCGCCAAGTCTGGGTGGCCGCCGACCGGCTGATCGCGGAAGTCCGCCCGCAGGTGGTGATCGCCTCCAGCACCTACCCGATGGACATCTGGGTGGCGCGGCGCATCGCCCGCAAGGCCGGGGCCAAATTGGTCTTTGAGGTGCATGACCTCTGGCCGCTCTCGCCCATCGAACTCTCGGGCATGTCGCCGCGCCATCCCTTCATCCGCATGGTGCAAAAAGCCGAGGACGACGCCTACCGCGACGCCGACGTGGTGATCTCGATGCTGCCCAAGGTCCACGACTACATGGCCAGCCGAGGGCTTGATCTGAAGAAGCTACACATCGTGCCCAACGGCATCACGCAAGACGAGTGGCAAGGTGAGCCCCCGCCTTTGCGCCCGGATGTGATTGCAGCCCTCGACCAAGCCCGCCACGACGGGGCCACCGTCGTCGGCTACGCCGGCTCGATGGGTCGGCCCAACGCCTTGGACACCTTGCTCGACGCCGCCAAGAAGCTGCTGCATCAAGCTGCGCCGCTGCGCATCGTCATGGTCGGTGACGGCCACGAGCGTGCCCATCTGGCCGAGCGCATCGCCCAAGAGGGCCTGCATAACGTCAGCTTGCTGGCCCCCATTCCCAAAGCGCAGATCCCAAGCTTCCTGGCCGCCATCGACATCGCCTACATCGGCTGGCAGCGCGTGCCGATCTACCGCTTCGGCATCGCGCCCAACAAGCTGATGGACTACATGATGGCCGGCTGCGTGGTGTTGCACTCGGTCGAGGCCGGCAACGACCCGGTGCAGGAAGCTGGCTGTGGCCTCACCGTCCCGCCGACCAACGCCAAGGCGGTGGTCGAAGGCCTGCGCCAGCTCACCTTGCTGGGCACGACGGAGCGCCGACACATGAGCGAACGCGGTCGCGCCTTCGTGTTGGCCAACCACACCTACCCGGTGCTGGCGCAGCGGTTCTTGGACGCGCTGCATCCCACCACCACCACCACCACTCACCGGGCCCCTTGATGAGCCCAGCGGCACGTCCCCCCCAGCGGCCAGATCGCACCCGCACGGCCCGGGACACCGATCCCCGGCTGCACCGGATGCTTGGCCCGGATGTGTCGCATACCTTGCGCGAGCGCCATCACGCTATCTTGCATCTGCTCAGGCACGTGCTTCAGCGCGATCTCAAGCACCTGCATCTGCTGGAGGTGGGTTGCGGCAGCGGCATCCATTTGCTCGAATTCATGCGCATGGGTTTTGCGGCGCAGCACCTTGCCGGGGTGGAAATGCGCCCTGAACGCTTGGCGTTGGCCCAACGGGTGTTGCCACCGGCCGTCAAGTTGCACGGTGGGGACGCCAGCTTTCTCGACATCCCGCCCGCCAGCTTGGACATCGTTTTCCAGGCCACCGTTTTTTCCTCGCTGCCCGACACCGAAGCGCGCATTCGCTTGGCCGAAACCCTCTGGAGCTGGGTAAAGCCGGGCGGGGGCGTGCTTTGGTATGACCGCGTCGTCAGCGACAGTCGCCAGCCCGAGGCGCGTGGCTTGCCGATGCGCCATGTGCGCCGACTCTTCCCCGACGCTCAGCTCGAAAGTCGCCGCGTCACCTTGGCCCCGAACGTCGCGCGCACGGCATGCCGCATTTCGCCGCACCTCTACCCCCTTCTCAACGCCATCCCGCAGCTGCGCACCCACGCGCTGGTGTGGGTGGGCAAGGCTCTCTAGTCCCCGACAATACCGCCCATGAGCAACGCACCGACCCCCGCCCTGCCCTTCATGCCCTTTGCCTTGCCCGAGTTGGGCGAGGAAGAAATCGCCGAAGTCGTCGATACCCTGCGTTCCGGCTGGGTCACCACTGGCCCCAAAACCCGGCGCTTTGAACAAGACTTCGCCGCCTTCCTGGGCGACGAGAGCCTGCACTGCATCGCCGTCAACTCGGCCACGGCGGGCTTGCATCTGGCCCTCGAAGCGCTGGGCATTGGCCCGGGCGATGAAGTCATCACCACCACCCACACCTTCACCGCCACCGCCGAAGTGGTGCGTTACATGGGTGCCGACGTGAAACTGGTCGATATCGACCCGGCCACGCTCAACATCGACCCGGCCGCCATCGAAGCCGCCATCACGCCGCGCACCAAAGCCTTGATGCCGGTGCATTACGCCGGGTTGGCGGCCGACATGCCCGCTATTCGCGCCATCGCCCGCAAACACGGCTTGAAGATCGTCGAAGACGCTGCGCACGCACTGCCCACCACCAGCCAAGGTCAGCTCATCGGCACGCTCGACAGCGACGCCACGGTCTTCAGCTTCTACGCCAACAAAACCATCACCACCGGCGAAGGCGGCATGCTCGTCACCCGCGACGCCGCCTTGGCGGCCCGGGCCAAGGTGATGCGCTTGCACGGCATCAACCGCGATGCTTTTGATCGTTTCACCGCCAAGGTGCCGAGCTGGTACTACGAAATCGTCGCCCCCGGCTTCAAGTACAACCTGACCGACATCGCCGCCGCCTTGGGCCTGCACCAGTTGAAGCGCGCGCACGCCTTCCAGCAAAAGCGCGCTCAGCTGGCGCAGATCTACAACGAAGCGCTCCAAGACTTGCCGCTGATCTTGCCGCCGCGACCCGCCCCCGGCGAGCTGCACGCTTGGCATTTGTACGTGGTGCGCGTGCGCCCGGATGCACCCATCGGTCGGGATCGACTGATCGAAGCCCTGTTCAACGCCGGCATCGGTTGCAGCGTCCACTACATGCCGCTGCACTTGCACCCCTACTGGCGCGAACGCTACGACCTGCAAGCAGCGGACTTCCCACACAGCCAGCGGGCGTACGAGCAAATGCTGAGCTTGCCGCTCTACACCCGCATGACGGCGGCCGACGCGCTGCGCGTGGTGGATGCGGTGCGCGCCGCCTTGGCCCATGTCTAAACGTCTTTTCGATCTGACGCTGGCCGGCCTGGGAACCCTGCTGCTGGCCCCGCTGCTGCTGCTGATCGCGCTGGCGGTCAAGCTCGACTCGCGCGGGCCGGTGTTTTACCGCCAGGTGCGGGTGGGGCGCTTCGGCCAGACCTTTCGCATCCACAAGTTCCGCACCATGACGCACAACCCGGCCGACCGGGGGCCGCTGATCACGGTGGGGGCGGACACGCGCATCACCCGCGTCGGCGCGGTGCTGCGCCGCACCAAGCTTGACGAGCTGGCGCAGCTTTTCGATGTGCTCGAAGGCACCATGAGCTTGGTCGGGCCGCGCCCTGAAGTGCCGCGTTACGTGGCGCTGTACCCCACCGAGGTGCGCGACAAGGTGCTCTCGGTGCGCCCCGGCATCACCGACATCGCCTCCATCGAGTACCGTGATGAAAGCACCCTGCTGGCCCAAGCCCGCGACCCCGAGCGGGCCTACACCGAGGTGATCCTGCCCGCCAAGCTGCGCTTTGCGCTGAGCTACGTCGAGACGCAATCGCTCGGCCTCGATATCCGCCTGATCCTGCGCACCTTGGGCGCACTGCTCCACAGGTGATCCTCCACAGGTGACCACCCCGTTGATCACCGTTGACCGCTGAACCCCATGCTCTGGCACCGACTTGACCCCCTCCTGACCCGCATCCGCCCCCACCGCGAGTGGCTGGCTTTGGCCATCGACGCGGGCATCGTCGCGCTGTGCTGGGACATCACCTACATCTTCCGCATGGGCTTTGAGCGCTGGAACAGCGCCCGCCCCAGCTACGACCACTGGGTGATGCTGGGGCTGGTGCTGCTCTACACCCAAGTCTTCTTGATCCTGCGCATCCCCAAAGGGGTGTGGCGTTTCTCGGGCTTTGGCGAGATCCAGCGCCTCACCTTTGCCTGCGCCATCGCCGGCCTGACCGGCGCGGTGGTGGTGTTGATGGCGCAACTGGTGCAGGTGCCACGCGCCGTGCTGGGCTTGCACCCCGTCATCAGCTTGATGGGCTTGGCGATGGTGCGTATCGGCTACCGCATGCTCTATGAGCACATGCGCGCCAGCCTCTCGGGCAGCGCCCAAGAAACGCGCCGCGCGCTGGTGATGGGCGCGGGCGACGCCGGACGGCTGCTGATCGCCGGCATCCAGCACCACGGCTGGGTGGTGGTGGGGCTTTTGGACGACAACCCCAACAAAGTCGGCATGCGTGTCGGCAACGTGCCGGTGCTGGGGCCCCTGGATAGCTGTGCGCATTGGGCGCGGCTGCACGGCATCACCCATCTGATCGTGGCCATGCCGCAGGCCAAGCCGATGGAGCGCCGCCGCGCTCTGGATCTGGCCGCCGCCACCCATCTGCCGATCGTCACGGTGCCCAGTGCCTCTGAGCTGCGCGAAGGCGAGCCGGTGGCCCATGTGCGCGACATCGAACCCGACGATTTGCTCGGTCGCGAGCCGGTGCAGCTCGACGAAGGCGGCATCAGCGAGACCCTCTCGGGCAAGGTGGTGTTGATCACCGGCGCGGGCGGCTCAATCGGCTCTGAGCTGTGTCGCCAAGTGGCACGCTTCGGGCCGCTGCGGCTGGTGCTCTATGAGCTGAGCGAATTCGCCCTCTACCGCATCGAGCAAGAACTGAGCGAAGCCTTTCCGCACATCCCCTTGGTGCGGCTGGTGGGCGATGTGCGCGACCCCGAGCACTTGCGCGCCACCTTTGAGCGCTGGCGACCGCAGGTGGTCTTCCATGCCGCCGCCTACAAACACGTGCCGCTGATGGAGGACGACAACACCTTCTCCGCGCTGCGCAACAACACTTTGGGCACGTGGCACACCGGCCGTGCGGCGGCCAACGCCGGGGTCGAGCGCTTCGTGCTGATCTCGACCGACAAAGCCGTCAATCCGACCAACGTCATGGGCGCTACCAAACGCGCTGCCGAAATGGTGATTGCGCAATTGGCCTCGGAGGCCGCCGAGGCGGACTCGGGCACCCGCTTTATCGCCGTGCGCTTTGGCAACGTGCTGGGCAGCTCCGGCAGCGTGATCCCCAAGTTCAAGGAACAAATTGCCAAGGGCGGGCCGGTCACGGTGACCCACCCCGACATCACGCGCTTTTTCATGACCATCCCCGAAGCCGCCCGGCTGGTGGTGCAAGCCGCCGCGATTGGCGAAGGCGGCCAAGTCTTTGTGCTCGACATGGGCGAGCCGGTGAAGATCGTGGACTTGGCGCGCGACCTGATCCGCATGAGCGGCCACAGCGTGGACGAGATCGGCATCACCTTCAGCGGCCTGCGCCCCGGCGAGAAGCTCTATGAAGAGCTGCTGGCGGATACCGACGCCACGTTGCCGACGCGTTTTTCGCGCCTACGCATCGCCCGACTCGACCAGCGCAGCGATAACGTCAGCCAATTGCTGGCGTGGGCGGGCGAGCGCTCCAGCGCCAGCGACACCGAGGTCCGGGCTCAACTGGCCCGGGTTGTGCCGGAATACCGGCCTGCGGCACGGCTTTGAAACGGCTTGATTCAGGGTTTACCCTAAATTTGGCCGATACTCGGAGGCCAAATTCCAAGCTGTAGAAGGTTCCTCATGGACCATCATTTCCTGACCCCGCTGTTTTCGCCCTCCTCGGTGGTGGTCTTTGCCGGACCGCTTGAACTGCCCGAGCAACAGACCCCGCTGGCCCGCACCTTGATCCGCGAGCTGCGCGCCCAGCCTTTCGAGGGCAGCCTGAGTTTTCTCGACATCAAGCTGCAAGGCACCTTGGCCGACTTGGCGCACTCGCGCGCTGATCTGGCCCTGATCGCCCTGCCCCCCGAGCAGATCGCTGAGGCGCTCGAAATCGCCGGGCGCATTCGCTGCAAAGGCGCGGTGGTGCTGTCCAACGGCCTGCCGACCGCGCAGTGCAACGAGCTGCACGCCATCGCCAAACGGCACGGGGTGCATTTGCTCGGACCGAACACGCTCGGCTTTCAACGGCCCTTTTTGAAACTCAACGCCAGCGCTTTGGGCCCCTTGGGCGCTGCCGGCCCGCTGGCGCTGGTATCGCAATCCGGGGCGCTGACCACTTCGATCCTCGACTGGGCGGGCCGCAACGGTGTGGCCTTCTCCACCGTGGTCTCGCTGGGGCCCAACACCTTGGTGGATCTGCCGCAGGTGCTTGACTTCTTGGCCAACGACGGCGCCACGCAAAGCATCCTTGTCTACATGGAAGGCATCCACCACGCGCGCCGCTTCATGAGCGCGCTGCGCGCTGCGGCCTACACCAAGCCGGTGGTGGTGATGAAAGCCGGCCGCCGCCCGGCAGGCAGCAAAGTGGCGCTAACCCACTCGGCCGCCATCGTCGGCTCGGATGACGTGTTTGAAGCGGTGCTGCGCCGCGCTGGCGTGGTGCGGGTGCGCGAATTCACCCAGTTGTTCTCGGCCGCCAAGTGCTTGGCTTCGCGCTATCGCCCGGTGGGCAAGCGCTTGGCGGTGATCACCAACGGCGGCGGACCCGGGGTGCTGGCCGCCGACCGGGCCAATGAAATCGGCATCGACATCGCTCGCCTCAGCGCCACGCTCCAAACCGATCTGCTGCCTAAACTCGGACCGCAAGCCAACGCCGAATCGGTCATCGATCTGGGTGAAGACGCCACGCCCGAACAGTTCCGCGAATCGATGCTCGCTTGCGGGCGCGACACCCAAGTCGATGGCGTGCTGGTGATCTACTCGCCCAAGCCCGACACCGACCCCGCCGCCATCGCCAAAGCGGTGGGCGAAAACCACAGCCGGGTCAGCAAACCGCTGCTGACGTGCTGGATGGGCGACACCCGCGTGCGTGAGGCGCGTGAATCGCTCAACGAGCGCTCCATCCCGAGCTTTCGCACCCCAGAAGCGGCGGTGGACGCCTTCAACAACATCGCCAGCTTTTATCAAAACCAGCAGCTCTTGCAGCAAACGCCCTCACCGCTGTCGAGCATGGCCAAGCCCGATACCGAAGGGGCCCGGCTGCTGATCGAATCGGTGCTGGCTGAGCGCCGCAAGGTGCTGACCGAGATGGAATCGAAAGCCCTGCTAGCCTCCTTCCACATCCCCGTCACCCGCACGATGCTGGCGCGCACCGTCAACGAAGCGATGCTGATCGCCAGCCAGATCGGCTACCCCGTGGCGCTCAAGATCGATTCGCCCGACATCAGCCACAAGTCCGACGTTCAAGGCGTGGCGCTGAACGTCATGACCGCTGTGCAAGTGCGCGACACCTTCACCGACATGGTGCACACCGTGAGCCGCGCCTTGCCCAAAGCGCGCATCAACGGCGTCACCATCCAGCCCATGGCCGCCAAGCGCCGGGGCCGCGAGATCTACATCGGCATGACCACCGACGAGCCCTTCGGCCCGGTGATCACCTTCGGTGCCGGCGGCACGATGATCGAGCTGATCGCCGACCGCGCCATGGAGCTGCCGCCGCTGAATCAGTTCCTAGCGCACCGCTTGATTGAGCGTGCCCGCGTCGCTGAAACCTTGGGCGAATGGCGTGGCCACCCTGCCGCCAACCTTGAAGCCATCGAGCAGATCTTGCTGCGTGTCTCAGAAATGGTCTGCGCCTTGCCGCAACTGCGCGAGATGGACATCAACCCCATCATCGTGGACGAGCAAGGTGCGGTGGCGGTGGACGCCCGCATCGTCATCGACCACGCCCCCACGGGCACGCAGGACTACAGCCACCTCACGATCCTGCCCTACCCGGTGGTGCATGAGCGCGAATGGCCCATGAAGGGCGGCGACCTCTACACCATCCGCCCCATCCGCCCCGACGACGCCGACATGCTCCAGACCTTCGTGCGCAGCTTGTCGTCGGAGAGCCGCTACTTCCGCTTCGCCAGCGCGATTCAAGAACTGCCCGCCCGCATGCTGGCGCGCTACACCCTGATCGACTACGACCGCGAAATGGCCCTGGTCGCCATCCACCGCGACCGCCAGCCCGACGGCGAGGACGGCTTCATCGACACCGAAAAGATCCTCGGCGTCTCACGCTTCATCACCAATCCCGACCAAACCACCTGCGAGTTCTCCTTGGTCGTCTCCGACGCCGTCAAGGGCCAAGGCTTGGGCTCGCGGCTGATGCTGTCGATCATCGAATTCGCCCGCAGCAAAGGCCTGAGCCAGATCGAAGGCCTGGTCCTGGCCAACAACCCCAACATGCTGCGCCTCATGCGCAGCCTCGGCTTTCACGTCGGCCCCTTCCCCGAAGACACCGACTTCAAGCTGGTGACGAAGGCGTTGTGAGTCCATCAAATGAGACTAAAATGGTCTCATTTGATCCAACTCAGCGAGCCGTACCATGGGACACATCGGCCATAAACGCCTCTCCACCGCCAAGATGGGGCCACCCGCTTACACGCGGGCCTTGGGGGTGGATGCTTACCTTCGGCAAGTACACGACGCCACGCCGATGGAGATGGTCGAAATCGAACGCCAAGGGGTGGCGGGGTTGTTCATCACCGATTTATCGCACCGCATGGAGCTCCCGTCGTCCCGCGTCTTTGCCATGTTGCGCATTCCCAAGGCCACGGCAGCACGCAAGACGGCTCAAGGCGCTGTGGTCGATGGGCGAGCGGGACAGTCGGCGATTGGCATGGTCAAGCTGCTGGGCTTGGCGCAAGACATCGTGAACGAGAGTACGGCGGAGGGTGCCGCAGCCTTTGACGCCGTCAAATGGTTGGGGCAATGGATCGAGCGCCCCCAACCCGCGCTGGGCGGACGCAAACCAGCCGACTTGCTCGATACCCCCACAGGGGTGGACATCGTGGCCCGCTTGCTGGGAGCCCTCCAAAGCGGTGCCTACCTATGAAGTTGTGGCGCATCGCCGCCGAAACACGCCTGTACGCCGCCACCGATCTCAGCGGCGGTGGGGCGGCCCTCTTTCCTGGGCGCTGGAACGGGACCCAACAGGCCGTGATCTACAGCGCCCTGAGCATCGCCCTGGCCGTGCTCGAAACGGCGGCACACATCGATGACGCTGGGTTGCCGCTAAATCGTTTCCTGATCGAGATTGACGTGCCCGAGGCGGTTTGGGCACAGCACGAGAAAATCCAGCACCACGAGCTTGCCGCCACGTGGTCCGCCATCCCAGCCGGGCGGGCCAGCGTGCAGATCGGGGCCGAATGGCTGGCCACCAAACGCTCCCCCGTCTTGCTGGTGCCCTCGGTCATCGTGCCCGAAGAATGCGTCGCCTTGATCAACCCAAGCCACCCCGGCGCATCGGCCATCACCGCCCAAGTGATAAGGCCGTTTGAGTACCACAAGCTATTTCGGACAAGCTAACGCTGCGTCTCACAAGCTCCCATGCCGACATCGCATCACCCAGGCTCACGCATGCAGCACAGCCGCTGGCAGCTCGCCTTGGCGGGCGCGCGCGACTTAGCCATCAACAGCTTGCCGCTGATCTTGATCGGGGCTGTGCTGCTTGCCTTGGCGTACTACGTGATCGACCCAGCGCCACCGCCTGTGGTGACCTTCTCGACCGGCCCCGAGGGCAGCACGTATTGGAAGGTTTGCCAAAAGTACAAGGCATTCGTGGAGAAACACCACGACATCCAAGTGACCTGCAAGGAGTCAGGGGGCTCGGTCGATAACGTTCACCAACTGCTTGAGCGCCAAGCTACGGCGGCTTTCGTCGGCTATCTGCCGGGAAACGAGCGTCTTCATCCTGAAATAAAGAGCTTGGGACTGCTGTTTCGTCAACCGCTTTGGATCTTCTATCGGCGTGATGTCGCCCGACAAAAAGGCCTGCCCCAAGAGCTGACACGGCTGACACAGCTCCAAGGCTGGCAGATCAATATCGGCAAAGAAGGCAGCGGCGGGCGCGCCCTGTTTCTGGAGATGCTCAAGCTCAACGACATGGCGCTGCCCCCCAGCCCAGACAACCGACGCCCACCCATCGAAGCCATGCAGGCCTTGCTCGACAAAAAAGTCGAAGCCATCGTGTTTGAGGGCGTACCGGACGTGGTGGCCAAGCCCTTGTTCAACGACGTCAACATCGGCCTGCTGGACTTGAAGCACGCCATGGCTTATGACCAGCTGCTGCCCAACCTTGATGCCTTCACCCTGCCGATGGGAGCGGTGGATCAAAGCACTTCCATCCCGGCGCAGGACACGCACATGATCGGCACCCAAGCCTCGCTGGTGGTGCATGCCAGCGCCCACCCGGCCCTGCAAAGCCTGTTGATGATGGCCGCCCGCGAGATCCATCGTGAGGCAAGCTGGGTGCAAAACGAAGGGGAATTCCCGATCGGCAAACCGGGCTGGTTTGCCCTCTCGACCGCAGCCGAGCGTTTTCATCGCCAAGGCTTCGCGCTCAAGGAGCACAAGCTGCCGTTCTGGCTGGTCAACTTCTTCGAGCGCATGTGGATGGCCTTGGTCACGATCCTTGCGCTGATGGTGCCGCTGTCACGCATCGTGCCCACGCTCTACACCTTCCGCATCCGCTCGGGCATCTTCCAGTGGTACGCCGCCCTGCGCGAGATCGAAGATGAACTGGTGCAACGCAGTCGCGACGGCGAAACCGCTTGGACCGATCTGCGCCAACGCTTGGGGGACATCGAAGAGCAAGTCCGGCGCATTCAAGTGCCGCTCTCCCGCGCCCATGATTTGTACGAACTGCGCAGCCACATCGCCTTGGTGGGCCAGCGCATCGACAGCGCCGAAACCAGCGGCCACCGGCCCTTCATGCTCAGCACGATGAACGCACCGCTATGACCGCGCGCCTGCGCAACCTTCTCACGCAAGGCAAAGACCTGCTCTGGACCGTCTTGCCCTTGCTTGCTTTTCTGGGCGTGCTGCTGATCTCGGTGTATTACTGGCTCAGCCCCAGACCGCCCATGCAGTTGCGCTTTGCCACCGGCCAAGCCAACGGCACCTACGTCCAGCTGGCCGATCAGTACAAAGCCGACATCCAAACGCACTACCCCGGCCTCGACATCCAACTGATCCCCACCTTGGGTGCCGCCGACAACATCCGGCGTCTGCGTCTAGCACCCTCGGCCTCGGGGGTCGCCGACGTGGCCTTCACGCAAAACGGCGGGCTGGACCCACGCATCGGGCTTGATCCTTCGCAGCTCAACCCGAACAACCCGATGCCTGAGGACATCGACAGCTTGGGCACGGTGCTGCGGCAAGCGTTATGGATCATCTACAACGCTGATGTCGCCAAGCAGCTCCGGGGCACCGAAGCGCTGACACACATCCATGAGCTGAGCGGCTTCAGGATCAACATCGGCTTGGAAGGCAGCGGCGGGCGGATGCTGGCGCTCAAGCTGCTGGAGCGCAACAAACTCCCGCCCCCAGCCCAAGAGGAGGCCGAACTGTCGCAAGCCATGTCGGAGTCGATGATCGACAAGGTCGAAACCGGCCACATCGGGGCCAGTTTCTTCGTGGCCTCCACCGACTCCAAGGTGGTCAAGGCCTTGTTCAGAAAGCTCGCTAGCAGCACACCGTCCAAGATTCGCCTGCTCAATCTGGCCGATGCCGAGGCCTACACCCATGTCATTGCGCACCTATCGCGCGCCGTGCTGCCCAGCGGCATCATTCACTTGGGCCGCGAGATCCCCGCCACCGACATCGCCCTGTTGACGTCCACCTCGTCGTTGATCGTGCGCGAGGATCTGCACCCGGCCCTGCAAAACATCCTGCTCGAAACCAGCCGACGGATCCATAAACGGGCCGAGCTGTTCCAAAAGGAAGGCGAATTCCCCATCGGCCAACCCAGCTTGTTTCATCTCTCCGACGAAGCCGAACGCTACTTCCGCCAAGGCAACAACACCCCACGCCGCCACTGGCTGCCGTTTTGGCTCAGCAATCTGATCGACCGGATGTGGCTCACGCTGGTGACCGTGGCCGCCGCGCTGCTCCCGATCTCGCGGCTGATTCCGCCCTTCTACGCTTGGCGCATGCGCCGGCGGATCTTCCGCTGGTACGAAGACCTCTACCGCGTCGAAGAAGCCATCGACGGCGGCCAAGTGGCCCACGCCGAGTTGCAAGACAACCTCGACAAGCTGCTGGCACGGGTGGAACGCACCCGCGTGCCCCTATCGCGCACCGACGAGCTCTACAACCTACGCAGCCACATCACGCTGGTGCAGCAGCGTTTAGATAGCGTGCCATAACGCCACGATCTCGCCAAAGCCGGGCCGCGCCAACACCTCGGGTTGCAAGCAGTCATCGCGCAGGGCGACCAACGGGGCGAGCAGCACATCGGCGGGGACGGCCGCGTGATCAAGCAGCTCTTCCAGCAAGCAGCCAAAGGCGCGCACTTCAAGCCGCTCCAGCGCTTTAGCATCAGGGGCGGTGCGGTCGTAGAAGGTGGCTGCACCCAAGTCGCTCAACAGCGCCTCGTGCCCCGCAGCACCATCCCACAAGATGTTGTGGGCGTAGAGGTCGCCATGCATCAGCCCTTGGGCGTGCAGATGGGCCGCAACGTCCGCGATGCGCCGAGCCAGCCCCAGCACACTGGCGGTGGACAGCTGCAAGGCGTCGGCGTAGACATCCCGCGTACACGAACTCAAGCTCGGCGGGCCCGCCAAAGCCCGAAAGGCCGGGTCCAACAGCGCCAGCACCAGCCCGGCACCCTCTTCTCGGTGGCCGTTGATCGCACCTTGCAGCACCCCTTCGACCGGGATCAAACCGGGATGCCCCGCAGCCGCCACACACGCGGCCATTTCACTGTCGGGCGAGCCGTCGCTGGTCATGGCCGCGCGAAAGAGCTTCACCGCCACCGGCTGCGGCGCTTGATCCGGTCGGCGCTGCCACATGGCTCGGTGGATCACCCCCGAAGCGCCTTCGCCCAAGGTGTGCTCCAACGCCAAGGCCGAGCCGGGAATGCGCGCCAAGTCGGGGCGATCATGGCGCGCGTCGTGCCGCTGCGCCTCGGCCTGCCAAAGCGGATTGCCCGCCA
>NZ_JBYSVC010000041.1:0-22772 GCF_057922285.1 Leptothrix toolikensis (SeqCode) | reverse complement strand
CCCAGGGCGACCCCGAACAACAGCAAGCCCGCCGTGCTGGCCTTCAACGGCGATGTCTATGACGGCCTGCAAGCGCGCAGCCTCAGCGCCGAGGATTTGGCTTGGACGCAGCAACACTTGCTGATCCTCTCCGGGCTTTACGGCCTGCTGCGGCCCTTGGATGCGCTGCAACCTTACCGGCTGGAGATGGGCACTCGCTTGGCCAACCCACGCGGCAAAGACCTCTACGCTTGGTGGCGCGCCATCATCGCCGCCGACCTGAATCAGCGCCAGCAGCGTCTGTCCAAGCCGGTGCTGATCAACTTGGCCTCGCAGGAGTATTTCAAGGCGGTCGATCTCAAGGTGCTGCGCGCCCGGGTGGTCGAGTGCGTGTTTGAGGAGTGGCAAGGCGAGCGCTGGCGCATCGCGAGCTTCCACGCCAAACGCGCCCGGGGTCTGATGATGCGCTGGGCCATCGAGCACCGCGCCAGCACGCCCGAAGCCCTCACCGCCTTCGATAGCGCCGACTACGCCCACGACCCCGCCGCATCCACGCCGGAACGGCTGGTGTTTCGGCGCGGGCGGTGAGCATAGCACTTGAGTGCATCTCAAAAGAGATACACAATGGAGGGAGATGGAGAATTTAATCATGGCCCATTCCTCGATGCTTCATGTCCGGGTGGACGACGAAATCAAGACACAAGCTAGCGAGGCCTTGGCCGCTATGGGGCTGTCTGTGTCCGATGCCGTGCGGATACTGCTCAAGCGCGTGGTCAACGACCAAGCTTTTCCGCTTGAATTGAAGGTGCCTAATAAGCAAACACGCATCGCTATGGAAGAAGGACGCGCCATGATGCAGGCACGTGCAACCCGTTTTGAATCTGCTGCCGATTTGCTTGATGGTCTCGAAAAAACCGGCCAGCAGTAAGCGGGCAAATCCGCCTAGAGCGTGCGATTACACGAAGACCTTCTTCAAAGACTGGGAACGGCTCTCCCGATCTGGTCGCTACGATCTGAATCGCCTCAAAGAGGCCATGCTTCTACTGATCGCTAACGACACACCTCTAGGCCCTGAGTGGCTGGACCATCCACTTAAAGGCAACTGGGTCGATCACCGGGAGTGCCACATCGGCGGTGACTTCTTGCTTATTTACCAGTTAGAAGGCAGCGTTATCATTTTTGTGCGCGCAGGGACGCACTCGGAACTCTTCGAAGAATAAGCCTCACACAAGCGGCCAAGACACCTCCTCATGCTTTCGGTGTCTTGGGAGCCTTCGGTTTAGGCGGAGGCAGATCGCGGGCGGTGGCTTGGACGAGGGTGCAAAGCCACGTTCGTTCGTCCCAGAGGTCGGCGCTGATGAGGAGATGGGGACGTGCGCCGGGGTATGGCGAGGCCTCGACCACCGGGCCACTGGCTTCGATCAAGCTGCGGCTGGTGGGCGTGTTCTTGAGATAGAGCTGGTCATCGCAAACCAGCCCAAAGGGTTTGCCGGCGTGATAAAGGCAGTATTCGCCAAACATCTTGCGGGCCGAGACCACCCCCGCATCGCTCAACTGATCCAGCAAAAAGTCGATCGTGCTTTGCCGAGTGGTCATGGCGTGAACCCGGCGTTATTTGGAAGCAGCCGCCGCAGAGGGTGTTGCAGCGGGGGGTGTGACGTTGTCGCCAAACACCACCGTGCAGTTGGTGCTGAAGGGGAAGTACCAACGGCCGGTTTCACCGATGAGCTTGACGGTGCCAATACCACCGTCATCCGCAGCAGTCAGGATCGAGCCGTCACCCCAGATGGGGATGAAATAGAAGAAATTGACCGTGCAGGCTTTGCCGCGCTTCATGCTGTTGAGATCCGAGAAACGGATGTTCTCGACGCCCACAGGGCGGTTGTCGGCGTAGCGCAACGAGGTGGCCAAGTCCTTGGTGCTGGCACAGCCACCCAAGCCGCCGGCGGTCGCGCCAAGCAGCAGGGTCAGACCCAGCAAACGGGTCAGCAAAGGGCGGTGGGCTGGGGGTGTACGCATAGCAATCATCCTGAAATGTTTATGTGGATGTGCGCTTCATGATAGAGCCGCACAGGCTCATCGAAGCACACGAAGCTGAAGCCCAGACCGGATCTCGGAAGCTTCGACATAGGCAATCGCACCGGGCGTGGCTTGCACAAAAGCGATGATCTCTGCGGCGGAGGCCAACTCCTTGGGCGGCACGCCCTTGCCCACATAGCGCCGCACGGTCCAATAGGCCACGTATTTTTCATCGTCTTGCTCAACATAAATCTGCAAGAACCGATCACGCATACCCGTACCGCTGGGGGCGTTGATCGGCACCAAGGGCACGCCGCCCAGCTCAATCTGCCGCCCGGTGTAAATCCGCTTCAGCACACCCACCTCGAAATGGGGCAAGCCCGGATGGGTGATCACCACCAAAGGGGGGTCCGCTTGAGTGGTCTGGCCCAAAGTGAGTCCACCGGCACCGAGGATCAACCCTTGGAAAAAGACGCGTCTGAGCATGGATTAACGCCTACTCAGAACGCAAAGCTGTACGACAACGACAGGATCTGGATCCTGCGATGGCCCGATTCCTGCCCCTGAGGCGCATCGACCAACTGCGAGACCTGCCCTGTATTTACCTGCTGCCACTCGGCCTTCAGCACCTGGCCACGCGCCACCCGCCAAGACGTACCCAAGGCGATGGACGACTGGTCGTAGGCGTACATCCAGTCCGCCCCGGCCCGCTGGCTGAGGTCCACCGCACGGAGTGACACCGCGTCGGCGTTCGGCAGCAGCCCCGGTGGCAAACGGTTGCCGTTCATGGAGGCGTACAAGCGGAGCTGGCTGTCCGACGATTTCATCACGCCGTAAAGCACGTAAGGCGTCCAAGCACCGATGCGCTTTTGCAAGCTGCCATAAGCGGCCAAGGTGTCGGGGGCCATGTTGTTGCCCGCAGCATGCCGCCGAGACACCTCACCCAGCAAACGCATCTGCTGCGGCAAGCCCAGATTGGCGGCCAAGGTCAGGAGTGAGAAACGAATCTGGTCGGTGACGATGGGCCCTGGCCCCGGCAGCAAGTTGCTGACTTGATAGAGCCCCACACCCGGCGCACCGGACATCGGCACCCAGGGGTATTCCATCGCCGCGTGCTGCTTGCTGAAATCCGCCGTGAGTTGGTGCAGGCCCAGACGGTAGGTATCGTCGTCAGCGCGGTGCCAGTTCAGCATCAAACCCTGTGCGGTCACATCCATATCCGCGAACTCTGGCCCGTGGGTTTGATAGCGGGGAATGTCGTCGCGTTTATAGATGCGCGTCGTCATGCGTGACTGACCGCTGTAGCCATCCAGCAGCCATTCCCCGCCCGAGTCGGCGTCGATGCTGTGGCTGAACGACCAGCCCGTCAGATCCACGGTGGGCATGGTGCTGGTGGTGTAAATCTCGCCCGGTTGATGCGCCAAATCAAAGGTGACACCGACTTCCGTGTTCTCGGAGGCCATGAACATCGGTGCCCGCACCTTGCCCGCCCGCACCGTCCAGTCGTTGCTCGGCCGCCAAGACAAAAAAGCCCACATCAGCTTGGCATCGTAGTGGTGGTCGTCCTCAAGAGACACCGCCAAGCGGCCTTGCACCGTGGCCGAGAGTGTGGGCGTGATCGCTGCGTCGAGCTGGGTGCCCAGCAACGTGTCCCGCCGCCAAGTGCCTCGATCATCCACAAACCGTTGGTAGGCGAAAGGTTGATCCGAAACCGTGTAGCCCAAGGTGCCAAAACCGGACCACGACAGATCGACCGCTTGGCAGGGTCCAGCCACCCCCACCAAGCCCGCACACAAGGCCGCCCAGAAGCCGCGCCCTCTTCTACTTGTCATGGGCGGTGGTGATGTGGGTGTGACCAAGCCGCTGTGCCAAGGCGCTCAACAGCGTCCCCAGGTTGGCACATAAACCGCTGAGGGCTTCGTCGGTAGCGACAGAGGCCCCCACGGCGGCCAAATCTTCCAGTGCATGGGCTTGCTCTGCCAAAGCCACGGCACCAATCAGGGCGCTCAAGCCTTTGAGGGTATGGGCCATGCGATGCACCCTCACCCAATCGCCGGCCTGCGCCTGTCGTGGCAGCGCATCGGCCATCTCTTGGGCCTCGATCATGAAACGGCTCAGGATGCGCAGGTACAAATCCGCCTGACCATCGGCATAAAACAGCCCTTGAACCGTATCGATACCCAGATCGCTCAGCGCCGGCAGCAGGCACGGGTCCGGGCTCGACACCACCGCCGACGCCACGCTGGCTTGAGCCGGTTCATCCAGCAAGGCCCAAGGGCGGCCATGGGTACGCAGCAAATCAAATAGCGCATCGGGGTCGATGGGCTTGGTGAGATACGCATTCATGCCCAGACTCAAGCAGCGCACGTGCTCTTGCGACAAGGCGTGCGCCGTGAGCGCCAAGATGGGTAGCGCATCAAAGCGCGGTTGCTCACGCAAGCGCCGGGTGGCCTCGTAGCCATCCATCACGGGCATGTTGAGATCCATCAGCACCACATCAATATCGCCATCCGGAGCCTCATCGAGCAAGGTCAGCGCCTCTTGACCATGGCGCGCGAGCACGACCTCGACGCCTTGACTGCCCATCAATTCACTGGCCAGCTCTTGATTGAGCGGGTTGTCCTCCACCAGCAAGACCCTCATGCCGTGCAAACCATAAAGCGTCGGGGGAGCCGGGGCCAAGGACAACGGCGACGGCGGCAAAGCCATCGGCTTGGCCATCCCTGATTCGATCCAAAGCCGCAGCGCTTGGGGCAGCACGGGTTTCATCAAGACGGTGTGGCAGCCCAACGCACTGAGGCGTTGATGCATGGCGTCGGAGTCATCATCGGACACGACGACCAAGGCCGGCGGCGGCATAGGGCCTTGAGGCCGACTTTTAAGGGCGACCAACACCGCTTCACCATCCATGTCGGGCATGCGCCAGTCAAGCATCAAGACGTCATAAGGGCGGCCCTCACGCACAGCCGCCTCAAGTTTCTCCAGCGCAACGCGCCCCCCTTCGGCGGTATCAACCAACCCGGCCGCACACATTTCCAGCAAACCGACCAAGGCCTGTCGGGCCAACGGGTGGTCATCGACCACGAGGATGCGCAGGACGGCCTCTTCAGGGGGGTCTTGAGGGGGCGGCAGAGGCAGCAGCACCCGCTGGGACGGGGCCGATTTGGGCAGGCGTTGTAGATAGATATCGAAGCGGAAACAAGAGCCCTGCCCCGGCGCGCTGCTGACCGTGATGCCCGCCCCGCCCATCGCTTCAACCAGTCGCTTGGCAATCGTCAGCCCCAAGCCGGTGCCGCCGTATTGGCGTGTGGTCGAACGATCGGCTTGGGTAAAAGCCTGAAAGAGCGTGCCCACCTGCTCAGGCGTCATGCCGATGCCGCTGTCTTCGACCGCAAAGCCCAGATGGAGCCGCCCGTCTTGCGATTCATCCAGCCATGTCATGCTCAGACGCACATGGCCGTGATGGGTGAACTTGACCGCATTGCCCAGCAAATTGGTCAGCACTTGGCCCAGCCGCAAGGGATCGCCACTCAGCACCTGATCCGGCCCGATCAAGCGAACATCAGGCGGCGCGAGGATCAGCTCGATGCCCTGCTCTTGAGCGCGCAGACGCACCATCACAAAAGCATGCGCCAGCACTTCTTCAAGCTGAAAACGCCGATGCTCAAGCGTGATTTTTCCGGCCTCAATCTTAGAAAAATCAAGCACGTCGTTGATCACGCCCAGCAAGGCGCGCGCCGCACCATGGGCTTTGGCGATGAAGTCGCGCTGCCGGGGCTGGAGTTCGGTTTGCAGCGCCAGATGCGTCATACCGATGATCGCGTTCATGGGCGTGCGGATCTCGTGACTCATGTTGGCCAAAAACATCGACTTGGCCTGCGTGGCGCTTTCGGCCTCTTCACGGGCTTGCTCTAGGGCTTGCTGGACGATTTGACGCCGCTGAAGATCCTCTTCGACCGCATGGGCCATGGCATCCAAGGTGATGGCCAGTGATTGCAGCTCCACCACTGCCTGCGGCAAAGGCCCGGTGCGGGCACTGTAGAGACCCAACTCAAGATCACGCGCCACGCTCCAGAGGCTGCGGATGGGATGCAAAACCCCATAACGGATCAGTTTGACGGCCAGCAAGATCGCCAGCAACTCGATCAGCAGCAATGCCATCGAGAGCTGGATGTTGCGTCGCACATCATTGGTGGCGGACTGCACCTCTTCAAGCGTGCGTCGATCACTCAGCTCAAGCAGCCGCGCCACGGCTTTGGCCAAATGAGCTTTGAGCAAGTTGTAGTCGGCGCTGTTGACCAACCGGCGGGCGGTGTCCAAACGGGGCACCGCTTCAGCGATCAACGCGTTCTTGCTCAGGTCGTACAAACCTTGGGTCAGGGCAAAGGCTTTCTGGTCGATGTCGGCCATCGCCTTGGTGGCCAAGAGCACCTCGTCAAGCGCTTGACGTTCTTCTTCGGTTGAGCCCAGGCGCAAAAAGCGTTCTTGGATGGAGCGCTTGTCGCCGTCCTTGCTAAGGTGATGCGGGATGGAGCGGGCGATCACCTCATCCCAATACGTGCTGGACGCCATCTCCGCCGGGGCCGCCGCCTTGCCCTCACGAACATCAAGGATGTCGTAGTAGTAGAAAAGGAAGCGGTTCTCGCCGGTCACGGTGTACAGCCGCACCAATTGCGTGAGTTGCTCCGTTTCGCGCTGCAACGCACCGCCCAACGCCAAAATGCCCGCCCGGTGGCTGTGCGCAGCCACCATACGGTCATGGGCCGTGTCGATGCGCCAGAGCAAGGCGGCATTGGCCCACAGGGCACCGAAGAGGCCCGCAAAGAACCACCCAGCCGCCGCTCGAAGCTTCATATCCGGAGCACCCCTTCCGTGGGTTCAGTACGAGAGCAGTTGTGGCCAGACGAGCTTGTCCTCGTTGACTTTTCTCTTCGGCAACTGGTTGATGAGTTGATCATCGGTATCGCGAATCCGGCGACACAGGCCGCGAGCCAAGCTAGAGATGATCAAGATGAACTGATTGGCGTCTTGTTGATAGACACCCAACAAGCTATCGGTTTGGATTTCGAGGATGACACATGCGGTCTCGGCGCGGATAGAGGCACTGCGCGGCGAAGGATCAATCAAGGCCACTTCCCCAAAACAATCACCCGCCCCCAGCGTACCCAACTCAACGTAGTCCGGTGCATCGGCCTCGGGGGAAGAAATCTGCACGGCACTGGATACCTGAAGGATCTTGTGGATGCCGACCAAGCCAGACTCGATCACAAACATGCTCGAAGCGGCATCCCCTTGATGGAAGACATAGTCACCCGGCACCAAATGCAGCACACGGGCATCTTCGAGCAAGCGTTTCAAGGCTTCCATGCGCACCCCCTTGAAAACAGGCATGTTCTTCAGCAACGCGATGTGTACATCGGTATCGACCACATCCTTGTCCGGTTCACCGATGGACTGAAGGATGTTTTGCAGGGGTTTACTTAAGGGGGGTGTCATGGTCGTGAAGAGGCTGAGGGTTGGGGGTCGCTATTCTCGGTACAGCCGCGAGCAGCGTGCGGGTATAGGTCTGCCGGGGCCGATCCAGCACCTCGGCTTGCGAGCCGGACTCGATGATGCGGCCGTCTTGCATCACCGCAATGCGCTGAGCCACGGCTTCCACCACCGCGATGTTATGGGTGATCAAGAGCATGGCAATGCCGGTATGCTCTTGCAAGTGGCTCAGCAAGTTCAAAATCTGCGCCTGCACCGAGACATCGAGCGCCGAAGTCGGCTCGTCGCAGACCAGCACACGCGGCTCAACCACCAAAGCGCGGGCGATGGCGATGCGTTGGCGCTGCCCCCCGGAAAACTCATGCGGCCAGCGGGCCAAAACGTGCTCGGACAAACCCACTTGGTCGCACATCGCCAAAATGCGCTGCCGCCGGGCCGCAGCGCCCAGTTCAGGCCGCAAGGCGCGCAAGCCCTCTTCCAAAATCTCACCCACGCGCCAGCGTGGATTGAGCGAGGCAAAGGGATCTTGAAAAATCATCTGGATCTTGGATCGCGCGGCGCGCAAAGCGGCACCCTCTAAGCTGCACAGATCCGCGCCATCAAGCCGCACCGTGCCCGTCAGGCGCGCACTGTCACGCAGCAGTTGCAACACAGCCCGCCCCGTGGTGGTTTTGCCGCAACCCGACTCGCCCACCAAGGCCAAGGTTTGACCAGCGTGCAGCTCAAAGCTCACGTCTTTGACGGCCTCAAACCAAGCTTGCTCACCGCGCAGGCGCGCCCACACGTTGGCAGGCAGCGGATAGGCCACGCCCAGATGCTCAACCGTCAAAACAGGCAAGGACGGCGATAACAGCGTCTTTTCGATCACCGCAGCCAAGGTCATGGGCACGGCGGTGGGGGAGTCAGCGGGTGCAACGATGCAGCGCAGCGCATGGTGGGCGTCATCGAGCAAGGGCAGCAACGCCGGCTCACCCTCTTGGCAACGCGCTTGGGCCGAGGGACAACGCGGGGCAAAGCGGCACGCCGTGAAGCGTTGAGCCAGCGGTGGCACGCTGCCGGCAATGGCCGCCAGTTGTCCGCCGGGCCGGCCACGTGCAGGCAGCGCTTGCAGCAGCAGCCGGGCGTAAGGGTGACGCGGCGCGGCAAAGAAGGCTTCGGCCGAGGCCACCTCCACGATCTGACCGGCGTACATCAGCGCGACGTGATGCGCCATGCCGGCCACCACCGCCAAATCATGGGTGATCAACAACAGGCCCAAGTGCTGCTCACGCTGCAAGTCCTTGAGGAGATCAAGCACTTGGCGCTGGATCGTCACATCAAGCGCCGTGGTGGGCTCATCAGCGATGAGGTAATCGGGTTCGGCTGCCAGCGCCATGGCAATCATGACGCGCTGTTTCTGGCCACCAGAGAGCCGAAAGGGGTAGTCATCGATGCGCCGTTCGGGCTCAGGAATGCCGACCCGGCGCAGCCAGTCGATGGCTTTGAGGCGGGCGGCTTCCCCACGCAAGGCGGTATGGGTCTCAATGGCCTCCAGCAGTTGCTCGCCCACGCGCAGCACCGGGTTCAAGCTGGTGCCGGGCTCTTGAAAAATCATGCCGATACGCCCGCCGCGCACCCGGCGCATGGCGCTCTCAGGCAAATCAAGCAGTGCTTGCTCATCGAGCCGAATCTGACCGCCCTGCACCACTGCGCCACCCGGCAACAGCCGCATCAAGGCCAAGGCGGTCATGCTCTTGCCGCAGCCCGATTCGCCCACCAGCGCAAAGGTTTGACCGCGCGCCAAGCTGAGCTGCAAACGATCCAAGACATGCAACCAGCCCTCGCCACCGTGCCCACCATGCCCACCTTGGACCGGCACATCCACACTCAGCTCGTCAAGGCTCAACATCTCAGGGCTCCATGGAATCAATGCGTGGTGGAGCTGCGGTTGTCACGCGGATCAAAGGCATCGCGCACCCCGTCGGCGAACAAATTGGCCGCCAGCACCAAGCTGACCATCACGCCAAAGGCCGAGGCGAACGACCACCACACCAAGGGGTCGCGGCTCATCTCGCTGCGGGCCAAGTTGATCATGCCGCCAAAGCTGTTCAGGCTCGGATCCACCCCGACGCCCACATAACTCAGCACCGCTTCATAAAGTACCAACCCCGAGAAATCGAGCACCGTGGTGATCAGCACCAGATGCATGACGTTGGGCAACACATGGCGCGCCAAGATGCGTGCGTGCCCCACGCCAAAAGCGTGCGCTGCTTGGACGTAATCCATCTCGCGTAGCCGCAAGGTCTCAGCGCGCAGCAGCCGGCACAGCCCAGCCCAGCCGGTCACGCCCAAAATCACGCAGAGTAAAAAGATCTTCACGTCGGCGCGTTCCAGCGCCGTGGCGAAACGCTCGGGGTGGGCGTCAAGCTGCACTTGCACCATCAAGACAAAGGCGGCGATCAGCAGCACATTGGGCACCGACGACAGCAGCGTGTACAGGTACTGGATCAGCGCATCCACCCAGCCCCGAAAGTAGCCCGCCAAAAGACCCAGCACCACCGCAAAAGGCAAGGTGGCGACGGTCGAAAGCGTGCCGATCACAAAGGCAGTGCGCACGCTTTTTAAAGCTTGATAGAGCACATCGTTGCCGGTGCGGTCAGTGCCCAGCACATGGTAGTGACCGCTCAAGGCGGCCACCAAGCCGGTCAACCCAGCCAACGTCATGCAGGTCCAGCGGGCAGCACGCAAGGCCGGTGAGGCGGGCACGGAAGAACGCAAAGAGCGCAACAGCACCGCCCAAACACCCCAAGCAAGCGCCAGCCCGCCGCCCAAACCCAGCGCCGCCCGCCCCAGCACATCGGGCAGCCAGTCTTGTTCAGGCTGTTCAAGATGCTTGCAGCCGAACTTGAGACGCGGAAAACCGCGCTGGCCTGAAGGCAAGGTTTCCTTTTGGAAGCCGTAGCACGCCAGCGGCGCTGAATAGCTCACCTCACGCATCGCCAAAGGACGCGCCAGCACGCTGTCGAGCAAGGAGGTTGTGCGGCCATCCATGGCCAGATGCACGCTGTCCAGCGCGGCCAAGAGCACAAAGCCCGCCAGCACCCAGGCCGAGCCCAAGGCGGTGGCGTCTTGGCCCACCTTGGCCCAAGCGGCGCGGCGCTCGGGTGTGCGGCGCACCCACAACACGTACAGGCCCAAAGCCAGCAAGGCCGCCAGCAAGACGGCGTCAGTCCAGAGCAAGACGAAGGTTGGCATGGCGTTCATCGAGACATTCATCAAGACATGGCCCCAAGGCGCACCCGGGGATCGACCCAGGTGTAGGCGATATCGACCAGCAAGTAAGACGCGATGGTCAGCACCGCGCCCAAGAACACCATGGTGCGCACGATGGCGAAGTCCTGCGCGCCGATGGCGTCGATGACATAAGAGCCCAGGCCGGGAATGCCGAAGAAGCCTTCAAACACCAAGCTGCCCAAAAACACCGCCGGAATGTAGGCCCCGGCATTGGTCAAGATGGGGATCAGGGCGTTGCGCAGCACATGCCGGCCGAGCACGATGCTTTCCGGCAAGCCTTTGGCCCGGGCGGTGCGCACGTAGTCGCGCCCCAGCTCTTCGATGAACAAAGCGCGGTAAAAGCGGGCTTCGCCCCCGAGTCTCGCCAGAAGAGACAGCGCCATCGGCAAGAGCAGAAAACGCAGCGCCGACCAGCCTTCGACATAGCCCGAGATCGGGGCCCACTTCAGCACCCGCGCCATCAGCACTTGGCCGACCAAGATGTAGAACAGGCTGGAGATCGACAACATCACCACGCACAGCACCACGCCCCAGGTATCGATGCGCGTGCCCCGAAAAAACACCAGCACCAACGCAAACACCGTGCTGGCAAGCAGTTGCAGCACAAAGATCGGCAGCGCGAGTTGCAAGCTCACACCCATGCGCAAGGCGATCTGGCTGCCGATGTCGCCCGAGCTGTCCGAGTCGCCCCGGCCAAAGTTCAAGGTGAACAGCGAGACCGAGCGCTCCCAAAAGATCGTCTCAGTGAACTGCGTCGCGCCGCTTTGCGCGTCGTTGCGATACAGCGGCTTGTCGTAGCCACGCTCGTGCTTCCACTTCTCGATTTGATCAGGGGTGACCCGCTTGCCGCCGATGTTCAGGCGCGCCATGTCGTCGGGCGTGTTGACGGTGAAAAAGAGAAAAAAGGTCAGCAAATTGACGCCGATCAGGATCAACAACCCGTAGCCCAAACGGCGCAGCACAAAGCTCAGCATCTCAGATCCGCCCCTTGTTCATGGTTCGCAGCGCCACAGCCTGCTCACGCTGGCGCCAAGCGCGTCGGCCCAGCCCAACCAGCACCGCCACGCAAGCCGCCAAAGGCAGCAGCGGCCAAAGCACCGGCTGGTTCCAGGCGCGCTGTTTGCTCACCCGGTCCACGGTGTCGAGCCGGTAGTAACGCAGCATGTCGCGGATCATGATGGCTGGCTTGCCGTTCTTCACCCAAGCGTGGAAGGCGCTGGACGCGTAGGGGAAGGTGCCCCAAACCCAAGGCGCGTCCTCGCGCACCAAAGCCACCATCTGATCGATCACCGCCTGCTTGGCCGGGCCATCGTCGAGCAGTTTGAGCTGCTGATAGAGCTTGTCGAACGCCGGGTTGGCGTAGTTGGCGGTGTTCTCGCCGTCCGAGGCGGTCTTGCCGTTCGGCCCGTAGAGCAAGAAGAGGAAGTTCTCGGCATCCGGGTAGTCCGCCAGCCAGCCCGAGACAAAGATCTGGTGCTGGCCCCGGCGCACCTTGTCTTGGAACTGGTTGTTGTCGGTGGCGCGGATGTCGAGCTGGATCCCGAGCTTGGCGAACTGCCGAATCATCCAGTCGAACTCGGCCTTGCGCTCGGGCGAAGGCTGCGCGCTGTAGTCGTAGTTCAGCACCAAGGGCTTGCCGGTGTGCGGATCGCGCCCCTCGGGATAACCGGCTTGCACCATCAACGCTTGAGCGTCTTCGATCGGGCGGCGCTCGATCCAATCGTTTGTGTTGTTCGGATGGCTCGGAGCGTTTTTCAGCCGATGTGTGATCGGGTTCAGGCCCTCGGGCGTGCCGTGATGCGAGCCAAAGAGCCCCGCTGGCAACGGCCCCATCGCGGGCTCGCCCGCAGCCTTGGGGAAGATGCGCAGGTACTCTTCCCAGTCGATGGCGATGGAGAGCGCCTGGCGCAAAGCGCGGTTGCTCGCTTGCTGCGCCGGCGTGCTGCCTTGGCCCACCACGGGGTCACTCATGTTGAAGCCAAGGTAGCGGCTGGAGAGATCGACAAAGCGCGGCAGGCGGATACCGCGCTCCTCAAACTCACGCGCCACCTCGGGCGAGTCGTCCTTCTCGACCGCAAAGGCCACACCGTAATCGGGCCGCTCGACCTCGGGCACATCCAAATAGCCTTGGCGGAACTTGGCCTTGAGCGGCACCGCTTCTTTTTCAATCTTGAAGACGACGCTGTCGATGAAGGGCACCGACTTGCCGCAGTCGTCGAGCATGCCGCTTGCGCGGTCCTCTGGGGTGCCTTCACAGGGATAGGTGTCGGGGTGATAGTTCGGATTGCGTTTCAAGACATGGCGGCGGTCCTGCACCGACTCGGCCATCATGTACGGCCCGGTGCCGACCGGCCAGCGATCCAGCGAGAGGCCACGCGCTGCCATGCCAGGCTGGTTGTAGAAGGCGTCGGCTTCCCAAGGCACCGGGGCGAGGAAGGTCATCGCCATCCAGTACTTCCACTGCGGGTACTTGCCGTGCAAACGGATGCGCAGCAGGTGCTTCTCCGGCGCGCTCACCCCTTCAAGCGGCCAGCGGCGAAAGTCCAGAAACGGTTTATCCGGGCTGGCCGGGTCCAGGCCCGCGCGCAGCACCTTGTCTTGCTGACGAATCAATGCGCCGTAGGCCTTCAAGCCGATGAGGTATTCCGAAAAAATGCCAAACACCGGCGCGGTGATGCGCGTGGTGGCGTGGCGCTTCAAGGCATAGACAAAATCCTCGGCCACCAGCTCGCGGCTGCCCTGCTCTTCAAAGTCCGACGGTGAGCGCCGCTCGCCCAAGCTTTGGGCCTCCAGATGCTGGTAGCGCGGCACAAAGGCCGGATGCGGCTGATAGCGCACGCCGGGCCGGATGCGGATGTCGTACACGCTCTCCACCACCTGCTCGCCGGGCGCGTCCTCAGGCAAAACCTCGCCCTTGGCCCCCAGATAACGCGGGGCCACCACGGCCTCAGCCGCCTTGGGCACCAACTCGTAGGGCCGTTTCAGGTAGTGATAGCCGTAGAGCGGCTCGTAGATGCTGTAGGTGAAAGGCGTCTCGTTGTTGTAGTACGAGGCCGTTGGGTCCAGATGGCGCGGCGAGCGCTCACTGAACGCGGTGTACAGCGTGTTGCTGGCCGCAGCGCCGTCCTCATGGGGACTGTTGTCGCAGCCCCCAAGCCACAAGGCGATCCAGGCCAACAGGCCCCATAGGCATGCGCGCATCACCCCCACGCCACCATCACGTTGCGGCCGTTGGCGAATAACTCGACATGCTCGCCCACCGGCAGGGTCACCAAGGTTTGAACGTGGCCAAAAGGCAGGCCCGTCAAGATGGGGGTGTCGCACACCGAGCGCAGATGCTCGACCGCACTTTTCAGGCTGTAGCCCCGGTCAAGCGGCGATTTGCGCCAGCCGCTGAAGTCGCCCAGCAACACGGCGGACTGTTCAGCCAGCACGCCCGCTTGATGCAGTTGCAGCAGCATGCGCTCCACCCGGTAAGGGTGCTCGTTCACGTCTTCCAGAAAGAGGATGCCGCCCTTGATGAGCGGGAAGTGCGGCGTGCCAAGCAGCGAGCACACCATCGAAAGATTGCCGCCCCAGAGCACGCCCTCCTCTTCGAGCCCGTCAAAACCCGCCTCGGTGCGAAAACCCACCGCCTCCAGCTCGCCCGACATGGCCTCGACAAAGCAGTCCTGCGTCACTTCGTCCACCCCGCCTTCGGTCTGGCTGCGCCCAAAGTGCTCCAGCGCCAAGGGGCCGGCCCAGCTCATCGAGCCGGTGTGCGCCAGCAAGCCCAGATGCAAGGCGGTCAGATCGCTCTGCCCCACCCAATGCGTGCCACGCTCCACGCTGCGCGCCAAAAGGGCCCAGTCGATCTGATCCAACAAGCGCGTCAGCCCGTAGCCGCCGCGCGTCGCCAGCGCAATCTCCGGTGCTGCCTCAGCCACCCGGTGCAAAGCGGCCAAGCGAGTGGCGTCATCGCCCGCAAAGCGCTGGTGATGGGCGTGGGCACCTTCATCCACCGTCACCGCAAAACCCAACGCCTCAAGGCGCTTCACCGCTCGGCGCAACGGCACCACGCTGCGCACCACCCCAGCGGGTGAAAAAAGATGCAGGCGCTGAGCAGCAACCTGTTCGGCGCTCGGCTCAGCTTGGTGGGGAGAAGGTAGGGAGGCGGTCAACATGGGGGGCAATGATAAGGGCGTGGCTTGCCCTCCTGTCATGCCCCCTATGACCCACTACAAGAACTTCTTGGGTGAGAACTGCCGGGCTTGGGGCAAGCGTTCAGCAGTTTGGACGGCTCCCGTCATGATGCGATCAGCATCGACGGGACCCAGGTTCTCGCACAAGGCCACGTAGATCTGATGCACCACCTCAGAAAGCTCCTTGGCGCTGGCCTCCACCTTCCAGGCTTTGTCGCTGGGCGCGGCCCACGCTTGATGGAGCTGCTGGCGCAGCGCTGCGGGTAAACGAGAACGATCCATGGCCTGCAAGGCATCCGCCCGCAGCGGAGCCCAATCATTCGCGTGGTAATGCGCCATGCGCTCGACCACAAAATGGATCAACGCAGCAAAGACTTCCACCTCCGGAGCTTTTGGAGGATCGGGCTCAATCATCGGCACCACAACGGGTTCAGGAGGCAACACCGCCACCGCCGGCGCGACATACACCGGCACGGGGACAGGAACCGGCATGGGCACGGGCCTCGGGGCGGGGATGTATGTGGCCGCCATGGGTACGGCGGCCGGGGCCGGCAGACGCAGGCTTTGGCGGGCCGCCATCATCAGCGGCAAGGGGTCCAGCGGCAGCTCATCCTCAGGCTTTTTCAGCGCACCAAAAAAAGCCGGGTAAAGCCGCTTGGCCGTGCCCGCATCCAAGCCATTTTTACGCGCTACGTTGTCGATATACCGAATCACGTCCGTGATGTTGTCGCTGCGCAGTGAGTCGTGCAGCAAGAGCAACGCGTCCATCAAGGCGGCATCATCAAGCAAACCAGAGAGCGCGGACACAGCGGCCCGACGACGCAAGGAAGAGCTGTCGATGGCCATGGTTTATTCCCCCGCTTTCAGTTGACCGGACACATTTTGGAATTCTGGGTAGCCCAGTTCGTTGTGCTCGGTGTAATCCAGACCGCGTTGTTCATGTTGCGTCGAAGCACGCAGACCCATCACCTTGTCGATGATCTTGAACACCACAAACGACACCGGAAAGGCCCACAGGAAGGCTGCACCGATACCGATCAGTTGCACACCGATACGCGACAGATTGAAGAAATCCCCCGTAAAGAAGATCCCTGCGGCCAACGTGCCCCAGATACCGCCGATGCCGTGCACGGCGAACGCATCCACGGCATCGTCCAGCTTGAAGCTGCGCACCAACTCAGCGGCGTAGATGAAGCCCACACCCGCCACCAAGCCCACAAAAGCAGCCGTGAGCGGAGTCAGCGTAGCCGCACCCGCCGTAACCGCCACCAGACCACACAAGCTGGCATTGACGGTGGTGGACATCAGCACCGGACGTTTGGTCAGCATCGCCAAAGCCATAGCACCGACCACACCAGCGACACCACCCAAGTGGGTATTGACCAGCACCAAGCCGACGTTATCTTTGTCAAGGCTACCGACGCTGCCACCGTTGAAGCCGAACCAGCCCAGCCAGAGGATGAAGCCACCCAAAGCGACCATGGGCAGGTTATGGCCCGGAATGTCACGCGCTTCACCCGTCTTGGTGAAACGACCCAGACGCGGACCCAACACGATGATGCCCGCCAACGCACACCAAGCACCGACGGAATGGACCACGGAAGAGCCGGCAAAGTCGATGAAGCCGATTTGCTTGAGCCAGCCATTGGCGTTCCAAGCCCAATGGCCGTAGACTGGATAGATCAGCAGCGTCATCACGGTGGAGCTGATCAGATAAGCGTTGAAGTGCATGCGCTCAGCCATGGCACCGCTGACGATGGTGGCGGCTGTGCTGGCAAACATGACTTGATAGAACCAAGTCATGGCCGATTGAGACGACATGGTATTGACCGCAAACTCACTCAGACCGATCCAGCCCGACTGCGATGCACCAAACATGAGCCCGTAGCCCACCAACCAGAAGGCAAAAGCACCGACGCACATATCGGTGTAGTTCTTCATGATCACGTTGATGGCATTCTTAGCGCGCGCTGAACCGCATTCCACCAAGGCGAAGCCAGCCTGCATAAAAAACACCAGCATGGCGCATACGCCCATCCACGCAAGGTTGATTAAATCAATCGTTGACAAGGACATACAAACACCTCAATAGGGTTAAAAGGATGTCCTTTCTTATTCATGATTCATGCCAAGATGAATGTAAAGATCTATATCTTATGGATATGAAAGAAGTGCAAAAATCATCACAATTAACCGCGAGTTGATATTTGAATATCGCGGAATTTGTCTCAAAGTGGTAAATTACAACAGTCATTTATTTGGTGCATGCTTTTTTGCTGATGCACCAACCATCAGCTATATATAGCAAGCACGCACCACAATCATGCGGGCATAAAAAAAGACCGAGCAAGCTCGGTCTTTTTAGCAGGGCCATGAAGGCCGCTTTAAAGCAGATCAGCGGTCATTGCGACGCGGTGCGCCAGGACGAGCCGACGGCGGACGGCGACCTTGACGGTCTCCAAAGGCCGGGCGATCCCCAAAGGCCGGGCGGTCGCCGAAAGCAGGACGATCCCCAAACGCCGGACGATCACCACGATCACCGAAGGCAGGACGGTCACCGAAGCCACCCGGGCGGCTGTTGCCACCCGGACGATAGCCACCACCATTGCCCGAAGGAGCGCCAGAGAAACCACCCGGACGCACATCACGACGCTTTTCCATCGAGGGCATCTTCGGCTCCAAGCCGGCCACGACCGTGGTCGGGATCGGTTGGGTCGTGTAACGCTCAATGCGACGAATCATCGGCGTATCGCGGCGTTCAGCCAAGGTCACAGCCAAACCGCTGCGACCGGCACGACCTGTACGGCCAATGCGATGCACGTAGTCTTCAGCCTTAAGCGGCAAACCGTAGTTGATCACGTGGCTGATGGTCGGCACGTCGATACCGCGAGCGGCAACGTCAGTAGCGACCAAGACGCGCAACTCGCCTTGACGCAAGGCTTGCAACACGCGGTTGCGACGACCTTGGGGCAAACCACCGTGCAAAGCAGCCACGGCGTGACCCGCATCGGCCAAACGATCAGCCAACTCATCGGCATCGCGCTGGGTGCTGGTGAACACCACGGCTTGATCCAACTCAGCGCCAGTCAAGAGGTGATCAAGCAGCGCATTTTTGTGACCGATGCTATCGGCCCAATGCAAACGTTGCTCAATGTTGGCGTGACGATCCGTGTGGCTGGCCACATCGATGCGCTGCGCTTGACGGGTCAGGCGTTGGGCCAAGCCACCGACTTGACCGCCAAAGGTGGCGCTGAACATCAACGTTTGACGACCGGCAGGCACTTGCTCAGCAATGGCCGAGATGTCGTCGATGAAACCCATGTCGAGCATGCGATCAGCTTCATCAAGGATGAGCATTTCCACATCGCTCAACACCGCTTGACCGCTGCTGAGCAAGTCAAGCAGCCGACCGGGGGTCGCGATCAACATGTCAGGTGAATTGCGCAGGGCATTGATTTGCAGGCCGTAAGGCACGCCACCGACCACGCTGGCCACACGCAGACCACGGATACCACGACCATACGTGACCGAAGCCTTCGAAACTTGCAAAGCCAGTTCACGCGTCGGAGCCAAGACCAACACACGCGGGCCCGTGCCACGGGCGGTATTGCCTTGGAAATTGTCACGGTCGCCAAAGCGACGCGCACCCGGAGCAGGACGGGCACCACGGCGACGTGCGCTAGCAGCGTCAGCCGCCGCAGCGCCTTGCTCTTCAGGGACAGCACCCTCTTGACCAGCGGCGGCACGAGCAGCAGCGTGGGCCACTTCTTGAGCGGCACGAATGGCCAAAATGCGCTGAAGCGACGGGATCACAAAGGCAGCCGTCTTGCCGCTACCTGTGCTGGAAGAGACCAGCAGATCTTGCCCAGCCATGGCGGCGGGAATAGCGCGCAGTTGCACTTCCGTCGGGGTGGTGTAGCCAGAGGCTTCCACGGCTTCAAGAATTGCGGGGGCCAAATTCAAATCGGAGAATTTCATCAAAAGTCCTTCTGACATATTTTTCAGGCAAGGCAGCACAAGCCAGCACACAGCTGAACCAAATGCCACCAGCCGCACCAGAGGTGGTGCGGAATAGGGTGGGTCGCTTCGCAAAATCGCCAAGGGGCCGATAGCGACGGCATCGCCGCCGACCGGGCTCGGGATTTGGGTAGCTCACCCGCTTGGGGTGCCCATCCTGAAAAGGTCAGAGGGGATGAACGGAACGTCGCAACAAGTGCGGCGCAAGATTTCGATTGTAGCAGCTTATTTAGCAGCCCATACCATCTTGGGAAATTAATTCACAGTGATCGTGTAAGCCACCGTCGCAGACCCACCGATGTAGGGCGTCATGCAAGTGGTATCGGCATAGGCTTTCACCGTGAGGCTACCTTGGACAACCGTTACAGGCGCAAACGAACTCACCGGGAAATCAGGCACCAAAGAGAATGATCCGTTGCTTGCTGCGTTGACCGAGGACACCTGTGTGAAGTTGCCATTCGGATCCGAAAGCACCATGCACGGCAGCGTGGTGAGCATCGCACCCGTGATGGACCAAGTGCCGGTCACCGGCATCAACGGGCTGGGTGTCCGGGTTGAAACCGAGGCGGTCAACGGTACGGCGGAGGTCACCGCCACAGTCATGGTCACCGTGGGGGGCTGCGGCGTCGGCACCCCCGTGTTGATGGGGGTATTGCATCCGCCGTGCTCACAAGCCTCACCCCCCTCACCACCACCACAAGCGGAGAGGGCCGCACACACGAGACTGGTGGCAATGCACTTGATATTCATCACAAGACCCCTTGACTTTAGAGGGCTTAATCTAAAAGTTCCACCTTTGTAAAAACTTAGCAGTCAAGCCTCAACCTCTTCATGCTTGGCTGCTTTTTTAGCTTTCATGCGATAGCGCCACTCACGCAAGGCCTGCTCTGCCCGAAAACGCAACGCCGGCTTGCGCAAGGTCGTCCAAGTCATGGGCTCGTTGATCGTCGCCAAGTTGAGCTTGTAGCGCGAATCGCCCGCCATGAAGTCGTAAACCATATGACCCAAAGCAGCATTGTGCTGCACCGCCAACACATGGGCCACCAAACCGGGCCTGCCATGCTTTTCGATCAACTGATAATCAAAACCAGATTGATAGAAATAGATCCGACCAGATCGAACAAAACTGTACAAATAGGCCAAATCCTTCTCGCCCGCCGAGATTCTCAGGAGCTGTATCTCAGCGCGCGGCAAATTGACTTCGATCAGTCGTTCATGAAAACGCCTAAAAAATGGATTGCTGAATGCGCCCGGCTCACCCTTCTCAATCCAGTGCTGCTGATGCATTTCCGCCAACTTCGACAAGAACTGATGCGCTTGAGCCGTATTTTCAGCCTCCTGCACCACTAAAGGCCCCAAGGTTTGGTATTCCTTGATGCTGCGCCGAATTTGGGAGCGGGTATTGCTACTAAGCAGGGCCAAATAATCACCCTTGCGTTCTCGCACGGCCTCCAGATTGACCCCATACGATGTGCGAACTCGATCACCGCGCTGCAAAGCAGCGATTGATCCTTCGGGCAAACCCAAACCAGCCTGTCCGGGCAACAACAATTCGCTGGCAGCGCGGGTTTGCGAAGACCAATGCACCAGCATCGCCTCTCGCACAAGATCCGCCGACACCGTATCGAGCAAGAAGCCGTTGTGCTCAATGGTCAAAATGTCAAAGGCTGGATCACCCGTTTCATGCAGATGCCAACTGTCACAAAAAGGTACGCCAAAACGCTGGCGCGTGCGTCGAACCAGCAGCGCTAGACCCACCGTGCGGCCTGCTTGGCGAGCGCGAAGCAGTTGAGGTTGCACGCTGCTGGGCAGCAAAGCCAACCAGCAGCCGATCCAAGACCATGAGGTAAAAAAACTCGGCTCGGCAAACACTTCTAAGGCGAGCCACTCTTGCTCCAACTCGGCCAAAGCTGGCATAGAACCTAAAACGACGTCAATGGCCGCAATATTTTCAGATGTTGAACTGTTCATGCATCAATCTGTTCTGAATCAAACCACTGATCACTGCTCAATCGGTTGATCCAACAGCGATCCCTCCAAACTCAGGGCTCAGAGTAACGCAGTGCAGCCCCACGAACGTATCCGCGCGCTCACAATCGCGGTCTACTTCACGGCCATCGTTCACGCATGCCCAAGTGCTCCTCAACCACAACAGCCCCCACGGCTCACGTTTGGCCACAGGCATGGGCTGGATGCGCCCGTTTTGTGATCCTTGAAACCCATTTCAAGCGCGGGCAATGCTTTCTGGCCGCGTGGGCCGCTTGGCGTGCTGACCCACAACGCTGCGAGCGGCTTGTCTTCATCGCGCTGGCCGAACACCCTCTGCACGCGCAACACATGGCGCTGGACCACCCAGTCAGCGCTGCACATGCTGAGCTTCATCAACGCTTGATGACACAGTGGCCGCTGCCAACCCCGGATGTCCATAGGCTCGACTTTGAGGAAGGCCGAGTTCAATTGTTGCTGGTCTGGGGTGAGCGCCAGCGTAGCCTGCGCCAGATCCATGCCACGGTCGATGCGTTTGAGCTTGATGGCACTGAAGAAGCGGAACTCTTTCGCTCCATCGCCAAGCTCGCAGCACCTGACAGCGCTGCGGCAGCACGGTTTACCCCACGTTTCAGCCCCCCTGCCCCAGCCGCCTTTCGCCCCCAACATCAAGGCCACAAACACGCCTTGATCATCGGTGCGGGGCTGGCGGGTTGTGCTTCAGCTTGGGCCTTGAGCCAACAAGGCTGGTCAAGCACTTTGCTCGACAAAGAGGCTGCACCGGCCCAAGCCACCTCCGGCAACTTGGGCGGCTTGATGCACGGCACCTTCAACGCCCCCGATGGCTTGCATGCCCGCTGGTTCCGGGCGGCTGCATTGCTCACCCACCGTTTGGCGGCCCCGGCGCTGGCGGCTGGTGATATCACCGGCCAGCTTGAAGGGTTGTTGCGACTTGAATCGAGAATTGACGCGGCCCAAGCCCAAGCTCAGCTTGATCAAGTGGGGCTGCCGACGGACTACATCCGCTGGCTGGATCGCGACGAGGCTTGCAGGCGCACAGGGTTGAATCTCGCCAGCGGCGGCTGGTGGTACACCCAAGCCGGTTGGCTGGCACCGCAAAGCTGGGCGCGCTGGCTGCTGGCTCAAGCCAAACGTCGCAGCCAAGCGCAGTTCATCGGCCAAACCCACGTTGCGCGTCTTGAACGCGCTGACCTGAGTCCTCATGCGCCTTGGCAAGCTTTTGACGCCGAGGGCCGCTTGCTGGCTGAAGCCCCCGTGGTGGTGCTGGCCAATGCCTGGGATGTCCACCGGCTACTGCCCCACCATGCCTTGATGCCTCGTCTGATGCGCATGCGCGGTCAGACCAGCGTGCTTGGGGGCGAAACGCCGGGGCTACATCCGCCCAAAGTGCCGCTCTCGGGCCAAGGCTATGCCTTGCGCCTGCCGGATGGCCGGGTGCTGGCCGGGGCCACCAGCCAAGAAAATGACCTCGACCCCAACGTGCGGATCAGCGATCACCAACTCAACTTGGAGCGTGCCACGGGTTTAGGCGTCATCGACGAGGCCCACACCGCCCTCGCCCATCCCACACGGGATCTAAGCGGCCGGGTCGGTTGGCGCGCCATGAGCACCCAACGCCTGCCCTTGATCGGCCCACCGCTCGATACCCTCGCCTTGGCCGCCGCACGGACACGTCATGCCCGGCTCGACAGTCCACGCATGCGGCCACGCTGCCACAACGCGCACCAAGGGCTCTATGTGCTGACAGGTTTGGGATCGAGGGGATTGACCAGCGCCGCTTTGGCGGGCCAAGTGCTGGCTGCTTGG
>NZ_JBYSVC010000040.1:0-23009 GCF_057922285.1 Leptothrix toolikensis (SeqCode) | reverse complement strand
AAGCCGGCAACCGACTCGGCTGGTCGAACCGCAGCCTGCACCGGGTCTTGCGGGTGGCGCGCACCATCGCCGACTTGCAAGGCAGCCCCACCCTCCAAGCCGCCCACGTGGCCGAAGCCATCCAGCTGCGTCGGGCTTTGCCGGGTTGAGTGTGCTGAACGAGAGAAAGAAAACAAGGTGGCCCGGGTGACAATGCGGCCCCATGTCGCTGCACCTGTCTCCCCCCGCTTTTTTGAACAAGATCTGCTTGCGCGCGGACCCCGCAGACTTGGCGGTCCGCTTGGCGGCCTTGCCGCGTCCGATGGTCTTCACCAACGGCGTCTTCGACATCCTGCATCCGGGCCATGTGCGCTACTTGGCTCAAGCGCGGTCTTTGGGCGCTTCGCTGGTGATGGGACTCAACAGCGACGCATCGGCCCGCTTGCTGGGCAAAGGCCCGGATCGACCGCTGAACCGCGAACTTGACCGCGCTTGCGTGCTGGCTGCGCTGGAAAGCCTCTCGCTGATCACCTTCTTCGACGAGCGCACGCCCTGCGCTTTGCTGGAGCTCCTTCGCCCCGACCTTTACATCAAAGGCGGCGACTACGACATCGAAAGCCTTGAAGAAACCCGGCTGGTGCGCAGCTGGGGCGGGGACGCCTGCGCCATCGCCTTTGTGGACGGCTACTCGACCACCTCGCTGGTGCAGCGCATCCGCACCTAACTAACCCGCCGCCCCCCATCCTCCATACCCATGCCACCGCGCTTTTACGTCGATCTTCCGCTCCAGCCCGATCTGGACACCCTCTTGCCGGAAGGTCCGGCCAAGCACGTTCAAGTGCTGCGCCTGCAACCCGGCGAGCCGATCACGCTGTTCAACGGCCGCCAGCAAGACGGTCGCGGCGAGTGGTCGGCCACCATCACGCGCATGGGCCGCCAAGAGGTGGCGGTGCGCGTTGGCAGCTTGAATCCGGTTGAGCGCGAACTGCCCCAAGACGTGAGCTTGGCCGCCGGCATGCCGGCCAACGACCGCTTTGACTGGCTGGTGGAAAAAGCCACCGAGCTGGGCGTGCAGACCATCCAGCCGCTGATGTGTGAACGCTCGGTGCTGCGCTTGAGCGGTGAACGCGCCGCCAAGAAGGTGGCGCACTGGCAAGCCGTGGCCATCGCGGCGGCCGAGCAATGTGGCCGCACCCGCGTGCCCCACATCGCCCCGATGCAAACCTTGGCCGCGTGGCTGGCGGGGTTGAACGAGGCCACTGTGCCGGCCCCGGGACGATTGATCCTGAGCTTGGGCGATGCGAGGCCGCTGTCTGAACGTTTGAGCGCGTTGCTGCCCACGGCCCAGCCGATCTGCTTGCTCAGCGGCCCCGAAGGCGGACTGAGTCCGGCCGAAGAAAGCCGCGCCCGCGACCTCGGCTTCATGCCCACCAGCTTGGGCGCACGCGTGCTGCGCGCCGAGACTGCGCCGTTGATGGTGCTAGCCGTGCTGGGTGGCGTGGATGGCGTCGTTGGTGCGGCCCCATGAAGTCTGCGCACGCTGCGCCGCTGGCCATCGTCGCGGCGATGCAGCAAGAATTGCAAGCGCTGCTGCACAGCTTGGACAACGTGACGGGCAAGGTCACCATGGAGCGCCACGCCGGGCGCAACTTTCACCTCGGCTGGCTGCATGGTCGCCCGGTGGTGCTGGTGTTGTCGCGCATCGGTAAAGTGGCCGCAGCCATCACGGCCACGATGCTGATTGAACGCTACGGCGTGCAGCAGATGATCTTTACCGGCGTGGCCGGTGGACTGGGGCCAGCGCATGTGGGCGATGTGGTCGTGGCGCGCGAGCTGTTGCAGCACGACATGGACGCCTCCCCCCTCTTCCCGCGTCACGAAGTGCCGCTCTCCGGGTTGGCGCGGTTCCCCACCGACCCCGCCTTGGCCGACGCCTTGGCGCAAGCGGCTGCCCACGTGTTGGCCGATCCGCTGCGCGCCTTCGGTGCCGAAGCCCGTGCTTTGGGCGTCACCGCCCCGCGTCTGCACCAAGGGCTGATCCTCAGCGGCGACCGCTTTGTCGCCACCGCGCCTGAAAGCCGCGCCTTGATCGAGCGCCTGCCCGATGCTTTGGCGGTCGAGATGGAAGGTGCGGCGCTGGCGCAGGTTTGCCACGACTGCGGCGTGCCGTTTGCCGTGTTGCGCACCATCTCGGACCGGGCCGACGACAGCGCCCACGTGGATTTCATGCAGTTCATCGAGGTGGTGGCCGCCCGCGCCAGCGCCGCGATTGTCGAAACTTGGCTACAAGCGCCCGCTTGATGGGCCGCTTGATGGCCCCTTTGCATCCGGTTATGCAAAAAACGCATGTAACCGTCAGGTAATCGGCAGGAGCTGGGACGACACTGCCCGTCCCCCTCCTCAAAACAAAGCCGCTTCATGAACGCAACCGCTCACACCGGTGTGGCCCTTCAGGCCCCCGCCTACGTCAAAAACGCTCGGCTGATTGCCTGGGTGGCCGAAGTCGCTGCGCTGACGGAAGCGGCGCAGATCCACTGGTGTGATGGCAGCCAAGAGGAATACGACCTTTTATGCCAAAAGCTGGTCGAGGCCGGCACTTTCAAGAAGCTCAACCCCGCCAAGCGCCCGGGCAGCTTCTTGGCTTGCTCCGATCCGAGCGACGTGGCGCGGGTCGAAGACCGCACCTTCATTTGCTCGGCCACCAAGGAAGCCGCCGGCCCGACCAACAACTGGATGGCCCCGGCCGAGATGCGCGCCCTGCTGCAAACCGGCCAAGCGGACGGCACACCTGCCCTCTTCAAAGGCTGCATGAAGGGCCGCACGCTGTACGTCGTGCCGTTCTCGATGGGCCCGTTGGGCTCGCCGATTGCCCATATCGGCATTGAGCTGTCGGACAGCGCTTACGTCGCTGTCAACATGCGCATCATGACCCGCATGGGCCGTGCGGTGTACGACGTGCTGGGCAGCGACGGCGAGTTCGTGCCCTGCGTACACACCGTGGCTGCGCCGCTCGAAGCCGGTCAAAAGGATGTGACTTGGCCCTGCAACACCACCAAGTACATCGTTCATTACCCCGAAACGCGCGAAATCTGGTCGTACGGCTCCGGCTACGGCGGCAACGCGCTGCTGGGCAAGAAGTGCTTTGCGCTGCGCATCGCCTCCAACATGGGCCGCGATCAAGGCTGGCTGGCCGAGCACATGCTGATCTTGGGCGTGACCTCGCCCGAAGGCAAAAAGAGCCACGTCGCGGCCGCTTTCCCGAGCGCCTGCGGCAAGACCAACTTTGCCATGCTGATCCCGCCGGCCGCCCTGGGCGACTGGAAGGTCACCACCATCGGCGACGACATCGCCTGGATCAAGCCGGTGGACGGCCGCTTGCGCGCCATCAACCCCGAAGCGGGTTACTTCGGCGTCGCCCCGGGCACCAACTTCAAGACCAACCCGAACTGCATGGCTTCGCTGGACCGCGACGTCATCTTCACCAATGTCGCCCTGACCGACGACGGTGACGTGTGGTGGGAAGGCATGACCGACGCGCTGCCCAGCCACCTGATCGACTGGCAAGGCAAGGACTGGACACCGGAAAGCGCCCGGGGTGCCGACGGCAAGCTGCGCCCCGCCGCCCACCCGAACGCCCGCTTCACCGTGGCCGCCACCAACAACCCGGCCCTCGACCCCGAATGGGATAACCCGGCGGGTGTAGCGATCGACGCCTTCATCTTCGGGGGCCGCCGCTCGACCACCGTGCCGCTGGCCACCGAAGCCCGCAACTGGGTCGAAGGCGTCTACATGGCGGCCACCATGGGCTCAGAAACCACCGCTGCGGCCGTCGGCCAAATGGGTGTGGTGCGCCGCGACCCCTTCGCCATGCTGCCCTTCACCGGCTACAACATGAGCGACTACTTCCAGCACTGGCTGAACGTGGGTGCCAAGCTCGAAGCCGAAGGTGCCAAGCTGCCCGCCATCTACTGCGTCAACTGGTTCCGCAAGGGTGCCGACGGCAAGTTCGTCTGGCCAGGCTACGGCGACAACGCCCGCGTTCTGCAATGGATGCTCGGCCGCATCGAAGGCCAAGCCGGTGGTGCAGAGAACATCTTCGGCGTCAGCCCGAACTACACCGACCTGAACTGGTCCGGCCTCGACTTCAGCGAAGCCCAGTTCCAAAGCGTCATCGGCATCGACCGCGACGCTTGGACCCAAGAAATGGCCCTGCACGGCGACCTGTTCCAACAGCTGGCTTACCACCTGCCCCAAGAACTGATCGCCACCAAAGCCAAGATCGAAGCCGCCTTGGCGGCCTGATCAGCCGCCCAGACCACCCTGCGTCCGACGAGCGGCTTCGCGCAGGTCGGCGGCGTAGGAGGGTTGGGAGACTTCGTATTGAGCGGCCCATTCGAGCAGCTCTTCCGGGGTCTTGGGTTCGCGGGGGATGGCGGTGCTGAACCAAGCGGTGAGCGCGTGGAGGGTTTGGGGCGAGGTGTAGTGGCTGATCAGATGGGTGAGTGACATGGTTCTCTCCTTGATGCGCCGCAGTTTAGGGTTAACCCTAGATATAGAACAAGCAAGTTTGGTGAATCGTTGATATTCACCATGTCTATATCTATGCAGGCTGAGCCATGAACTTCCGCACCCTCGATCTCAACTTGCTGCGCGTCTTTGACAGCGTGATGACCGAGCGGAATCTGACCCGCGCGGCCGAGCAGTTGGCCATGACGCAACCCTCGGTGAGCAATGCGCTGCGCCGACTGCGGGAGAGCGTGGGTGAGCCGTTGTTCACCCGCAGCGCCTTTGGGGTCAAACCCACCGCGCGGGCCGAGGCCTTGTGGCCGGCGGTGCAAGCGGCACTGAACTCACTGCGGGAGCACTTGGAGCCCAGCAGCTACGACCCACGCCAGCAATCGCAGACCTTCTCGCTCGCCATGGCCGATGCCACGGCTGCGCTGATCCTGCCGCCGCTGTTGCGCCAGCTTCAGACTGATCAAGCCCAAGCCAACTTGCGCGTCCAACCCTTGGCCACCCGTGACCCGAGCGCCATGCTGGAGCAAGGCGAGGCTGAGCTGGCGGTGGGGCACTTTCCCGATCTGGTGGCGCGGCTCACGCACCTCGGACCCCAAGCACCTCTGCATCAACAACTGCTCTATCAAAGCGACTACGTTTGCGTGATGCGACGCGGTCATCCCTTGGCCGAAGGCCCGCTCAGTCTGGAGGCTTACTGCGCCGCTGACCATCTGCTGGTGAGCTTCTCAGGCAGGGGTATGGGCCTGATCGACGAAGCTTTGGCGGGCCTGCAACGCAGCCGCAAACGGGTGCTGACCGTGAACCAGTTTTTTACCGCCGGCCAAGTGGTGGCGCAAACCGATCTGCTCACCGTGCTGCCCCGGGCCTTTTTGGCGGTAAGCGGTGCCCAAGACGTTTTGGTCAGCCGCCCCTTGCCGGTGGCACTGGCGGCGCTGCGCATCCACATGGTCTGGCACCGCCGCCACGACCACCACCCGGCGCAAGCATGGTTGCGGGCGCAGATCGAAAAAACGACCGGCGACCTTACTGTGCCGTGACGGTCGCTGCCAATGGCGTGGTCTCGGTGGCCGAGTTGGCGATGGCGTCAAACTCGGCCTGCGTGATGTGGCTGGGGGTATAGCTGCCCCCTTGCTGCTGCAACTGCTTCCAAAAAGCGCGCAAGTGATTGCGTGAGCCGCGCAGCAGCTCGTTGTAGGCGTAGAGAACATCGGCGTTATCGACCGAGAGCTTCTCGGTTTCGATGTCTTTGATGTCCAGCTCTTCGATCTCCAAGCCGACTTGAAGGGCATCGACCAAGCTCAGATCAGCCTTGCTGGTGAGCTGCGTGTAAAGCGTCTGAAATGCGGGGCGTTGGAACTGCCCATCCGTCATGCCAGCGTTTGGATCGACCAAGGTGTAGCGATCAAGCAGCGCTTTCATCGCCCTCATGTGCATGGTTTCGCTGGTGCCGATGTTGATGAACGTCTGCAAGCCCCAGCGCGTGGCCGCCGCTGCGTAGACGTCATGCGCAAGCTTCTCTTCCTCGCGCACCCAAACCAAACCGGCTGATTCGGCCGGACTGAGCACCTCGACCGGGCGGCTCAGAATCGCTGCGATCAACTGCGCTGCTTCTGCATCGGTCGGTCCACCGTGCTGACCATTGCCATTGCCATTGCCATTGCCGTTCCCACCCCCACCGCAGGCGGCCAAGGCCAAACTTGTCAGCACCACGGGCAGCCAGCGGGTGGGCGATAAAAAACGGGGGGTAAAGCCAGAGGTAGACATAAGGGGTATCACTTTTGTAGAGGAGAAATATCCAGTGATTCCACTCTAGTTGATACCCATGGGGGTAATGTAAACCCCTTCTTAAAGCAACAAATGCTCGACGTTGCGCTCGGCCAGGGCAGCAATCGTGCGTGAGGGATTGAGGCCGATGGCACGCGGCAAGGTGGCTCCGTCCATCACATAAAGGTGCTGGTAGCCGAACACTCGGCCATGGGCATCGACCACGCCTTGCTCAGCGCTGTCAGCCATGTTGCAGCCGCCCAGTGGATGCGGGGTGATGAGATTGCGCAGCACGGTCCACGTGGGCGGGATCAAAGCTTGGCCGCCGGTGGCAGCGGTGAGCTGCTTGTGGACTTTGATCATCGCCTCAACCACCGCTTCACTGGCCTTGTAATCCCAGTGCATTTTCAGGGTGCGACGCCACGGCGCGTACCAAAGGCGACCCAAATAGAGCTGACCGTCGGCGGCGTCCACGGCTTGACCGAACCACGGCATCATGTTGCCCAGCGGATCATCGGCGTCGATGGCTTGGCCAAGGCCCTTCCAGAAGCTGCGCAACTTGCCCCAACCGGGTTGCTGGATACGCCGTTGGATGAACTGGCCCGCCAGATTGGGTACACCGCCATCCTCGATAAAGAGCGGCGCGCCATCCACCTTGCCGTCGAGCAAGTCGATGGCCGAGCTGATGGTCGGACCGTGGCTGGGGGAGATCTTGCGGCCGCTGTAAAAGGCCGGGGTCACAAAGTCGCCATTGAACGCCCAGCCATGACCCAGACGTGGCGAGAGGCGCGGCAAGGTGCCATGCTGATCGCGGCTACGCAGCAGCAACTCGGTGCTACCGATAGAGCCCGCAGCGAGGATGACGCGCTGCGCAGTCACACTGCCCGGGCGACGTTCGCCGTCGGCCAGTTGATCGAAAGACACCCGCCAGCCGCTGCTGCCGTCGCTGTCGAGCGGCTCCACCCCATGCACCAAATGCAAAGGTCGAATCTCTGCGCCATGGTTTTCAGCCTCGGCGAGGTAATTGAGATCCAAGGTGTTCTTGGCTTGCACTTGGCAGCCGATATCGCAGTTGCCGCAATGCACACAAGTCCCTTGCTGGCGGCCCTGCGGGTTCTGCAACCAGACCGCGTGGCGGTCATCACGCGGCTCAGGCGCTTGGGCGTCGTAGGCTGGGTTGAACTTGACAGCCAACGGCACCTTGTGGAAACGATCCCCCCAACCGTTGGCCTCGGCGGCCTCTTTCATCAGGTGATAGCGCGGATTGAGCTGGTTGTCGGGCAGCAGTTGCACATCCAGCATGCCCGCGACCCGCTCGTAATAGGGCTTCAAAACGGCGTAATTCAAGCCCTGCGGCCAGCCCTTGTCGAAAACATCGGGCTTGGCTTCAACCGACACGCTGGCGTAAATCAACGAGCCGCCACCCACCCCGGCACCCGCTGCGACCCACATGTCGGCGAACGTGCGCAAATCGGCCCAGCCGTTGAGTCGCTCGGGATGATCTTGGCTCCAGAGCCACGGATCGTTGGCTTCGCGCGGATAGGTTTCGGGGGTCCAACGGCGGCCGCGCTCCAGCACCAGCACTTTTTGCCCCGCTTGGGCAAGACGACAGGCGCTGACCGCGCCGCCAAAACCGCTACCGATGATCACGGCGTCAAAGTTGAGGGGGGTGCTCATGGTGGTGATCCTTTGCGCAAGTAGGCAAATGGGCAAGTGGGCGAATGACTCAGTGAAGGCTTCAGCGAATGATGATCGGCGCTTCGATCAGCTCGACTTGAATGGGATCGACCGGCTCAAAGCGGGGGCCAGAGCCTGTGTGCGCCCGCAAGCGCCACGTGCGCTTGGCTTGACGCAACAACTCGATCCCCTGCCCCAGCTGCCAGCGCTGGCAGACTTTGCGGATGCCGAGCGGATAGATCGTCAGCCCCTCGGCATCCACACGCATGCGCAAAAAACTGCGGTAGGCAGTAAGTGACTGCGCGGAGAAGGACTCTTCAGCGTGCCAGCCCAACCAGCGGTTGCTGAGCATCAGCCACAGGCCAAAAAGTGCCCCGCCCATCCACCAACCGCCGATCACCGTGGCAAACAACCCACCCCACCACGGCAGGGCGGCCCCGATCTCGCTCAAGCCTGCCGCCACACCGACATGCAAGGCCCCATGGAAGGCCCCGCCAGCAAAGGCAGACCCCGTGCGCTGGGGCGTGCTGTTCATCGTGAAGATGCCGGCCCCGAGCACCAAGCAAAGGCCCCACATCCATGCCAGGCCCGGATAGGTGCCGGCGCGCTGAACCAGCTCAATCCAGATCAGATAGAAGGCCGCCAGCGTCAGACCAAACTTGGGGTTGTACAGCGGCAAACGCCAAGCACGGTCCCGCAAGGCGCGGGAGGCGTCCACCGACGGAAAGGCCGCCGTGCGCTGCTGGGTCTCGATCCCAGCCCCACCGCGAAAGCGCACATGCTCGGGCAAATCGTGCGTACCCAGCAGATAGGCCCCACCGCCGCCGCAGGTGATGCGCTGCGGCGGCTGCGGCATCGGGGCCTCGGCAGACGGCTGGTAGCGGGCGTAGTGGTGCAGATCCCCGGCCAACACAGCGGCCAAACGCACGTCCTTGCAGCTGGCGATGCGCTTTTCGATCTTGCGCAGACTCTTGAAACGCGGCTGCAAGTGCTCCAAGCTCTCCAGCGGCGCATCGTTGTTCGCACCCAACTGGACGTTCTGATCCAGCCACGAAGGCTCTGGCGTACACAGCACCACCCGATCACCCGGCTTGAGCTGGGCCGCCATAGCGTCAAAGTAAGCCCATTGCGGCGCATCCATCTGCGATTCGAGTTGCAGATCCAGCCCCCACAGCCACCAGCCATGCGGGAGCTGCAAGGCGAAATAGCTGCGTTTTTGCACGGTTTGCCAGCGACCGATGCCCTGCCCCGAACCGAAGGTCTGAAGGAAACCGCGCAGCCCGTCGTACCAATCGTGATTGCCGGGCAGGGCAAAGAGCTTGGGCGCGTGCTTGGCCTCGGCCTCTCGCTCGGGTGGCGAGATCGCTGAAGGCAGCGCACTGCGGAAAGGATCGAGAAAACGGGTGCGGTACGCCTGGGCTGCGGGCGTGGGGTAGACCTGATCACCGCCCAGCACCAGCACCTGCCCACGTGGTAAAGCCCCAGCACCCGGCACCTCAAGCTGCTCACGCGCCACACTCCAAGCCACGCTGTAGGTGCTGTCCCAGCCATCGCCGGTATCGGCCAGATAGTCCAGCCAAAACGGTGCAGCAGCCTCACTTTCGGGGGCGGACCATGTCGGTGTGGTCGCGGCCTCAGGGGTCAGGGCCGCATGCACAAGGCGGGGATCCGACAACCCACCCACCACATCGGCCACAAGGACACGTAGCCCGGTTTGCAACAACTGCCAAGGCGACAACCAGTTAACGGCGAGCTCTTGGGTGACCAGTTCAACGCGTGTTTCAGGCATGGGAGCCTCCGTTTTGAAAAATCTCAGCGGGGCCGGCGCAACACATAGGTGCGCAGCAGCTCGGTGCTGAAAAAGCCAAAGAAGCTCCCGATGGCCCCACTGCGCTGCCACAGGCTGCGGTCTGGTGCCCCCGGTGTGCCACTGAGCGTGCCCAGCAAGCTCAGCAGCGCCCCCACCCCAAGGCTCAACGTGCCCGCACCCACCACCTTGCCCGTGCTGTCGCTGCCCTCGTGCAAGGTGGTGTAGAGCGTGGTGGTCTCACCCCAGAGCTTCCAAGGCCAGCCCAAGCAGACGTGTTTCTTGCCGGCCAAGTAATAAGGCTTGCCCGCATGCTCAAACGCCAGCTCATAGACCATGTAGGTCAGCGCCGGATCACCGCTGGGCGAGAACAGGCCAAACACCCCCCGGGGGGCGACCAATCCGCTGCCGAAGGGCGGGTAGTCGATGGTGCCGCTCAACAAGGCCTTGTGCTGCGGATCGGCCACAAAAGCCGCCACGTCCGCGATGCTGACCAGCGCATGCATGGCCAGCTCGGGGCCATTGAGCGCGCCGGTTTGGGGATCGGTTTCACCCAAGGTGAACTTGCCGGCCATGGTTTCACGAAAGGTGACCCCGTTGACAACCGGAGCGGTGGATGCAGATGGGGTGGCCATGATGACTCCTTGCGGTGAAGGGGGCGCGTTTTAACGCTCCAAGGCGGCAAGCAGCACGGGATAGGTGTCGTGCTGTGCGTTCTTGCCGATGAAAACATCCAAGTGACCGTAGTCCTCAAACACATGCAGGCTGTGAAAACCCGGCCGCTGACGCTCAAACCAATCAAAGCTGGCCTGCTGCCCTTGCCAAGTAAAACAATCATTGCGGCGGCCGGTCACAAAAGCAAAGCGAGCTTGGGTACGCAACGGCTCCGTGGTGTAGTCGGCGGGCAAGCCCGGCAGCGGTGGCGACTGCGCGGCCACCAGATGGCCCGCGCTCAGGCAGCGCCCCATGTGGCTAAAAAAGCTCATCGGCACCGGCCCGAACTCCTGTCGAATCCAATCATGGGTCGCATCATCAAGGTTCTCGTGCCGCCAAAGCACCGGAAACCCCGTGCCATACGTGAAGCTGGCAAAGCGACAGACGGCGTTGTCGCATTCGTGGTGGGTCAGTTTGACCAGACCTTGCAGCAGCTTGGGCACCCAGCCCTCGGCATGGTCACCCCAGCGCGGATCAAGGTGGGGCGTGAAGGCGGCCACCAGCGGTACAGCCAAACGCAGTTTGAGCTGTGCCGTCGGTTTAACGAGCGGATGCAGCGCGACGGCATTCGACACGATGGTGCTGACCTGCGGCACCAGCCCGGCCAAGGCCGACATCATGAAGCTGGTCGAGCCTTGGCAATGGATGACCGCCTTGAGGCTGGAGGCGCCGGTCTGGGCCAACACCGTCTGCACAGCGGCCGGATGATCGTAGAGCGCCGCTTGCTCCAGCGTCCAAGCATTCGTGGGCAGGTCGAGGCTGGCGCGCCAGTTTTCCAGCCAGACATCCCAGCCTTGCTCGATCAAGGCATCGACAAAAGAGCGCGCGACCGGCGGGCGAAAGATGTTGGCCCGCACCCCGGCACCATGCACCAACAACACCGGGCCACGCCACGCTGGGGTCGGGCCACAGACATGCACCAGATTCAGCGCCATGCCATCGCCAGCACGCAAAGGAACCAAGTGTTCAGTGGATGTCATGGACTCTTCCTTAAAGTCTTCCTTAAAGGCCACCTGAATATCGGGTGGACGCCCGCATGCTACATGGAAGAAGCCTCCAGCCAAGCCTTTAGCCATCCGGCGGCGGCCTCGAAATCGTAGGCATCGATGGCTTGAGCCATGCGCTTGAAATCCTCGACCGACAACAGGCTGCCCAGTGAGGCGCGATGTTGTTCCCAGCAGGCCACGGCATCGAGATCGCCTTGCTCAAGCAGCGGCAACAAGGCCCACGCCGCCGACAGATCCCGACCACCCTTCGAGGCCGGCTCAGGCTCAGGCGCAGTTTCGGGGGCGGTGGGCTGGCGACGCAGGCGCTGGGTCAGCGCGAGCAAGGCATCGAGCAAGCGCTGCCAAACCGGGTCCGACAGCGGGACCATCACCCGCACCGACGGATCGAAGCTCTGCTGCAACTGGCACTCCAAGGCTGCTGCGGCCTCGGCAACCACGCTGGCACCGACCGATCCAGCCAACCCTTTAAGCGTGTGGAGTTGACGCAGCAACTCCGGAGTGGTCTCGCACACCCCGGCTTGCTGCAACGCCGCCGCCCAAGCCCCTTGCTCATCGACAAAGGTGGTCAAGATACGTCGGTACAGATCAACCTGCCCACTGGCGTGACGCAGGCCCCGTGCCCAATCCAGCCCGTCGATACCCACCCAATCGCTCAACGCTGCGGGCACCTCAACCTCATCGTCATTGGCCCACATCGCTGCGGGCTTCGGCTCGGGTCGGCCCCAACGGGCCAGTTCGGCATAAAGCACTTCGGGATCAATCGGCTTGGTCACATGACCCTTCATGCCCAAGGCCAAGCAGCGCTCGTGCTCCTCGCTCATCGCATGGGCCGTCAAGGCGATGATGGGCAAATCGTCGTAGCGCGGGTGCTCGCGCAGCCGGCGGGTGGTTTCGTAACCATCCATCACCGGCATCTGTAGATCCATCAGCACCACCGAGAACGCATCGGCAGCAGCGGCGTCCAAGAGGGTCAACGCCTCGGCCCCATCGGCGGCCAAGGTGACCTCAACCCCTCGGCTGCGCAACAACTCCGTGGCCAACTCCTGATTGATGGGGTTGTCTTCGACCAAAAGGACGCGCAACCCCTTGAGCCCCGAGGTTCCGAGCGGCTCAAGGGGTGGGGCGGGATGAAGCGCCGTCATCGGCGTCTTCGATTCGCTGCCAAGTGTGTTGAACAAGGCGCGCACCGACTCGGGCAGCACCGGCTTGGTCAGGAAGGCCACATGGCCCATGATCGGTGCCACCGCATCGCGCATGTGGTCCGAGTCGTAGGCCGACACCACCACCACCGTCGGTCGCTGCGCCTCATCCAAGGTCTTCAAGTAGGCCAATACCTGCTCACCGTCCACGTCGGGCATCACCCAGTCGAGCATCAACAAACGGATCGGATCACCTTCGGCCAAGGCCAACCGGATCGCCTCCATCGCCGCGCGTCCCCCGTTGGCCCCGTCCATCCGCCCCCCAGCCCCGAGCAGCCGCAACAGCGCCATCAAGGATTCAACCGCCTCGGGGTGGTCATCGACAACCAAAATGCGGCGCATCGCGGCAGCCTGATTCAGGCCGGGCAACGGTGACTGTGGCGGTATGGGGCGCACAAAATCCAGCTCGAAACTGAACACCGAGCCCTGCCCCACAGCACTGCGCACGGCCATGCCGCTGCCGCCCATCGCTTCGACCAGTCGGCGCGAAATCGTCAGCCCCAACCCCGTGCCGCCGTACTTGCGCGTGACCGAACTGTCAGCTTGGGTGAACTCCTGAAACAGCGCGGCCTGTTGCTCCTGCGTCATGCCGATGCCGCTGTCACGCACCGTGAATCGCAGCCGTACACCCGACTCATCCCGGTGGAGCCGCTCGACCGACAAACTGACATGCCCTTGATGGGTGAATTTGACGGCGTTGGACAGCAGGTTGATCAGGATTTGCCCCATCCGCAGCGGGTCCCCGATCAGCGAGCTGTCTTCGCCGAGCAAGGTGCGATCAGTGATGTTGAGCACCAGCTCAATCTCCTGCTCATGAGCCCGCTGCTGCACCAGCGCCAGCGCATTGGCCATGACGTCTTCCAGCCGAAAGCGCCGCTGTTCGAGCGTCATGCGCCCGGCCTCGATCTTCGAGAAATCGAGGATGTCGTTGATGATGCCCAGCAGCGAACGGCCCGCCACGTGCAACTTGTTCAAGTAATCGCGCTGCCTTGCTGTGAGCGAGGTCTGTAGCGTCAGGTACGCCATGCCGATGATGGCGTTCATGGGCGTGCGGATCTCGTGGCTCATGTTGGCCAAGAACATCGACTTGGCCTGCGTGGCCTGCTCGGCTTGGGCGCGGGCATGCTCCAACTCCCGCAGCAGCGCTTGATGGCGCTCGATATCGTCTTGCACCGCCTGCGCCATGCCGTCGAGGGTGCCGCCGAGGGTGCCAATCTCGGTCACCGCATCGAGCTGCCCCACCCGTCGGTCGTAGGCTCCTGCGCCAAAATCACGGGCCACCTCACCCAGTCGCAGGATCGGCTGCAACACGCGACGGCGAATCAATAGCAGTCCCAAGCCCAAGGCAACCACCTGCACCAACAGCAGCACCATCGTGAGCGTGATGTCGCGCTGCAAGGCAGTGACTGCCTCGTCAACATCCCAACGGGTCCGGCGATCTGCCAATGCGCTCAGCGCGTGCAGGTCGTGGGCGAGGCGCGCGGTTTGTTCGTTGTACGCCGCGCTGCCAACCAGCTTGCTGGCTTTTTGAAGATCGGGCGCGCCATCGACAAACTCTTGTTTGACGGGGTCGAAGAAGATCCCCTGCGTCGCCGCAAAGGCCTCCGTCTCGATCTTGTTCATCGCGGCGGTATCGACCACGATCTGCTCAAACACCGCCATTTCCTCGGCCGGAAAGCCGGAGCGGCGCAAGCGCTCCGCCATCGACAAAGCGCCCTTGTGCTCTTTGAGCAGCATATGGTCCCGGCGACGGGCAATCACATCGTCCCAGTAGGTGGGTTCGCGCATCGCCTCGGACTCGACGGCTTTGCCATCGCGCACTTTGAGGATTTCAAAGTAGTACTGCAACAAGCGGCTCTCGCCGGTCGAGGTGTAGCGCCGCACCAGCGTTGCCAGCCGGTCGGTTTCGCGCTGCAACACGCCCGTCAGCGACGTGGTTTGGGCTCGAAGCTCATGGGCCTGAGCCACCCGCCCGTTAGCCCGATCAATTTTCAGCAACAACAACCCATTGAGCAGCAAGGCACCGAACAGCATCGCAACGAAGCTGATCGAGGCATGGCGCAGTCTCATGTTGGGAGCACCTCAAAGGCCGGTACCGGACGATGGAACCCCTTGAGCTGTAGCTCACCGATCGGCCGCACGGCAAGCTGATCATCGACCTGTGCTTGCACCCGCTGCGAGACCAGAATTTGCCCACCCTGGCCCTCGCTGCACAGGCGGGCAGCCAGATTGGTCACCGTACCGATCGCCCCGTAGTCGCGCCGACCCTCGAAACCGATCATGCCCACCGTGGCGTAGCCCTGCGCGATGCCGATGGCGACCGACAGCTCGAAGCCCTGCCGACGCCAAGTCCGGGTCAGCATCACCAGCGACTGCTGCATCTCCACGGCCATGCGACAAGCCTGTAGCGCGGCATCGGGCACAGGCATCGGATCGTTGAAGAACACCATGATGCTGTCGCCGCCAAAACGCTCCAGCGTGGCACCGTAAGCCATGATCAGGCGGCCCATTTCGGCATGGAAGGTGCCAAGAATCGCCATCACATCCTCGGGGTCGGCCGTTTCGGTGAAGGCGGTGTAGCCCCGGATATCAAGAAAGACCACGACGATCTCACGCCGACGCGTCTGCTGGATATCCTCCGCCTTGCCGCCCACAATCAAGTCCACCACCGAAGGGGAAAAGAAGCGCTTGAGCCGCGTTAACCGTTCGGTTTCTTCCACCCCCGCCGCCACGCGGGATTCGAGCGTGAGATTCCATCGCCGCAGTTCATCGGCCTGCACCTGGAGCTGATCCACCAGTCGGTGCAATTCGCAGGCCTGCTCGCGCAGCTGCAAACAGGTTTTCACGCGGACACGAACGATGGGCGGACTGATCGGTTTGGTGATGTAGTCCACCGCACCCAGCGTGAATCCCCGCTCCTCGTCCTCCACATCGGCCATCGCCGTCACAAAGATCACCGGGATGTCGCGGGTGGCCGGATCCGCCTTGAGCTGAGCGCAGACCTCGTAGCCGCTCAGCCCCGGCATCATCACGTCCAACAGGATCAAATCAGGCGGGGCCGCTGCCACCAAATCCAAGGCACGCTCACCACTGGAAGCCAGCTTGACCCGGTAATCGTCCTTCAGCACAGCCGCCAGCAGCGACAAATTGGCCGGAGTGTCATCGACCACCAGCACCGTGGCCCGATCAACCAGCCCAAGATGGGCGTCAGCAAGGCTCATGGTCCTTATCCTTGGTCGCATCGTCGTCAGCATAGGGATCAGGCAGGCCCAAACCGGCCATCACCTCACGCTCGCGCGCTTCCATGGCTTCAGCTTCATCGTCCTCAAGGTGATCCCAGCCTTGGGCGTGGAGCGTGCCGTGAATCAAGAGATGCGCGTAGTGATCCTCAATGCGCTTGCCCGCCGCCAAGGCCTCGGCCTCAACCACCGGCGCGCACAGCACCAAGTCGGCCAACACCATCGGCTCTTGGGCGTAATCAAAGGTCAGCACGTTGGTGGCGTAGTCCTTGGCGCGGAATTCGTGGTTGAGCTGCTGCGCCTCGGGGGCATCGACCACCCGCACGGTCATTTCAGCCGGGGTGGCTTCCAGCGCATGACGAATCCAGCGCATCACCTTGTGGCGCGGCAACAAAGCGCGGTGGCGCGGGTCGGCGAATTGGAGCGAGAGAGAAAGTTCAGGACGAGCCATGGTGGGTACGGGTCTTGGGTGAGGAAAGCTTGGGAGACACGGCCTTTGAATGCGCTTCTTCGGCTTCATAGGCCTCGACGATGCGGGCCACCAGCGGATGGCGCACGACATCTTCGACCGTGAAGCGGGTGGTGGCCACGCCGCGCACATCCTTCAAGATGCGCACCGCCTCGACCAAGCCACTGGGCTGGTGGTGCGGCAAGTCGATCTGACTGGTGTCCCCGGTGACCACGGCTTTGCTGCCAAAGCCCACGCGGGTCAGGAACATCTTCATCTGCTCAGGCGTGGTGTTTTGCGCCTCGTCCAGGATGACAAAAGCGTGGTTGAGCGTGCGCCCGCGCATGAAGGCCAAAGGCGCGATTTCGATCAGGCCCTTTTCAAACGCCTTGGCCACGCGCTCTAGGCCCATCAAGTCATAGAGCGCGTCATAGAGCGGGCGCAAGTACGGATCCACCTTCTGCGCCAAGTCGCCCGGCAAAAAACCGAGTCGCTCGCCGGCCTCCACCGCTGGCCGAGTGAGCACGATGCGTTGCACGGCACTGCGCTCTAGGGCATCGACCGCACAAGCCACGGCCAAAAAGGTTTTACCCGTGCCCGCCGGACCGAGGCCAAAGCTGATGTCGTGCGCCAAGATGTTGTTCAGATAACTCACCTGATTGGGCGTGCGCCCGGCCAAGTCAGAGCGGCGCGTGCGCAGCAGCGGCTGATGGGGATCGGGCGCAAGCTCGGAAATCGCCACCGGCTCCAGGCCCTGACGGGCCTCGACCAAAGCCAGCTGCAAAGCCTCTGCCGTGATGGGTTGGCTGGCCAAGTCGTACAAGCGCACCAACAAGTTGAGCGTGCGCTCAGCCCGCTCGGGCACGCCCTCGACCCGGAAACTGCCCATCCGGTGGCGAATCGTCACCGCCAAGGTGGTCTCGATGGCCCGCAAATGGTCACCCATGGGGCCACAAAGATGGGCCAATTGCCGGTGATCCACCGGACTAAAAACATGTCGAACGATCACTCTTGATGCGCCTGGGAAAAGGGCCAAGGCCCGAAGGCTCAATTGTCACCGCCAGCAGAACAACGACTCCGGCAGAATGCGACGCCATGCTGCTACGGATCCTTGGCCTCCTCTTGTTGCTGGCGTTGCTCGCCGGGGCCACCCGTGCCGGGCCGATGGTCGAGCAGCCCATCTTCACCCCCATCGTGGTCACCCAAGCGCGGGTGGTGGTCGCCGCCAACCCCGAGCAGGATCAAGACACCGAGTCCACCCTGCCCACCCCGCCCGTGCCCTTGCCTTATGTGCAGGAGCAGCCCTTCGACGCCGTACCGCGCTGGTACCGCATCGACTTCCGCCTCAGCACCCTGCCGCCCGAGACGCTGCTGCTGGGCGCACGCATCCAGCCCACCTGCCGCGCCCCCGAGGTGCGACTCAACGGCCACCGGATCTTGGATCACCCGCCCATCGGCGCGGACAACACCGATTGCCAGCACAGTGAACTGCTTAGCCTGCCCACGGCGCTGTTGCAACAAGGGACGAATCACCTCGATATCCGCATCATCGGCACCGCGCTGCCCAGCGTGGTCGCGCGTGAGCGGGCCGCCACGCTGGGGCCGGTACGGATCGACGCCTACAACACGCTGCGCACCCTTGATCTGCGCCACCGGCTGCTGCACGACACCATCCCCAAAGCGCTGGCCGCTGCCGTCGGAGCCATCGGTTTGGTCACGCTACTGGTGACGCGCCTGAGTCGGCTGCCCTACCTAAGCGCCTTCGGCTTGGCCGCCATGGGCTGGTGTTTGCTGGAATTTTTGGCCCGGGGCGTGGGCAGTGCTTGGCTGCCTTTTGATCCGGGCCTGGACCTGAGCAACGACTTGCTGCTGGCGCTGATCCTCACCCCGGTGGCGGTGGCGGGAGCGCTGTTCTTGCTGCGCTATTGCGGTGCGCGCTCACGCCGGCTGGAGCGGCTGCTGTGGCTGCAAAGCTTGGTGCCACTGCTGGGCATGCTGCTGGGGCCACGCACCCAATTGCATACCGTGACCAGTGCGTGGACGTGGCTGTTGGTGTTCGAAGTGGTCGTGGCCCTGAGCCTGTTTTTGCTGCGCGCTTGGCGGCTATCGCGGGTGGATTTCTGGGTCTTGGGCTCGGGCTTGCTGACGCTGGCCGGTCTGACCGGGCTGGATGTGAGCTTTCGCCCGGACGCACTCAACGCTTGGCCGGCGCACACCGCCATCTCAGCGGCCTTCTTGGCCACGTTTTTAGGCATGTCGCTGCGCATGGTGCAACGCCTCAAAAACACCATCAAAGCCGCCGAAAATCTACGCAAACAGCTTGAACTGCGCGTCCAAGAGATCTCGGCCGACATGGAACGCAACTACGGTCAGATGGCGGAATTGCGTGTCGAGCAAGTCACGGCGCGCGAGCGCAAACGCATCGCGGCCGACTTGCATGACGACCTTGGTGCCAAACTGCTCACCATCGTCCACACCAGCGAAAGCGACCGCATCTCGACCTTGGCGCGCGAAGCGCTGGAAGAAATGCGCCTGTCGGTGCGCGGCCTGACGGGCAAACCGATCCAGATGGCCGATGCGGTGGGCGACTGGCGCAGTGAAGCCAAATCGCGCCTTTCGCACGGAAACATCGAACTCATCTGGCTCAGCCCCGATGACTTGCTGATGGATGACCGCAAGATGAGCGCCCGTGCCTATGTCCAGACCACCCGCATCCTGCGCGAAGCCATCAGCAACTTGCTTAAACACAGCCAAGCCTCGCAGTGCCGCATTTCGATCCATGTCGAAAGCAATGACTTCGAACTCACCATCGCCGACAACGGCCGGGGCATCCCGGTCGAACTCGACGGCCGACTCGACCGAGGTCACGGCATGTCCACCATGAAAGGCCGCGCCAAACAACTGCAAGGCCAATGCTTGGTCGAATCAGCCCCCGGCTACGGCACCACGATCCGCTTGACGCTGCCCATGTAACTTACTCCCCTCATGAAAAACATCCTCCTGCTTGAAGATCTGCCTGAAATCCGGGCTTGGCTGCGCGTCTTGGTGCTGCAAGTGTTCCCGGGCGCTGTGGTCTCGGAAGCCGCCCGCATCCACGACGCCTTGCAACTGGTCGATGCCCAACGCTTCGACCTGGCCATGGTCGATTTGGGCCTGCCCGATGGCTCGGGCGTCAAAGTGGTGCGCGCCCTGCGCGACCGCCAACCCGAGGCGCAATCGGTGGTGGTGACGATCCACGACGACGACGATCACCTCTTCCCGGCCCTGCAAGCTGGGGCCTACGGTTATTTGCTCAAAGAGCAGCCGCGTGATCAATTGATGGATCAGTTGCAGCGCATCAGCCAAGGCGAGCCGCCGCTCTCGCCCTCGATTGCCCGGCGCATGATTTCTTACTTCTCGGCCCAAGCGAATCGCCCGACCTACGCGCCGACGGTGGATCACTTGATGCCCAACGTGCAACTCACCGAGCGCGAGCGCGAAGTGCTGTTGCGCGTCGCCAAGGGTTTCACCCTGCCCGAAATCGGCGTGCAGCTCAGCTTGTCACGCCACACCATCGCCGACTATGTCAAGCAGATCTACCGCAAGCTCAACGTGAGCTCACGCGCCGAAGCCGCCCTGGAGGCCCAACGCCTCGGGCTGTTCCGCCGATGATCGGGCGACTCACGGGCCTGTTGGCCGAGAAAAATCCGCCCTTGGTGCTGGTCGATGTCGGCGGCGTCGGCTACGAAGTCGATGTGCCGATGAGCACCTTCTACAACCTGCCGCCCTTGGGCGAGCGCGTCACGCTGCTGACGCAGTTTGTGGTGCGTGAAGACGCCCAACTGCTCTACGGCTTTCTCAGCCACGAGGAACGCCAAGCCTTTCGCCAGCTCATCAAGATCAGCGGCATCGGCCCGCGCATGGCGCTGGCGGTGCTTTCCGGCTTGTCGGTCACCGAACTGGCCCAAGCCGTGGCCGCCCAAGAAGCGCGTCGCCTCGTCAAAGTGCCCGGCATCGGCAAAAAGACCGCCGAGCGGCTGCTGCTGGAGCTGAAAGACAAACTCAGTCCAACGCTCACCCCCATCGAAGCCTTGGGGGCCGCCCCCCGCCACGACCACGAAGCCGACATCGTCCAAGCCCTCATCGCCTTGGGCTACAGCGAACGCGACGCCGAAGTCGCCCTCAAAGCCCTGCCCCCCGGCGTGAGCGTGAACGACGGCATCCGCATGGCGTTGAAGTCGCTGGGCTGAGGTCACAATCCCGGTCATGGCCATCCAGACCGACACCTTTGCTTCCGCACCCGCCTCGCAGGGCGCATCTTCCACGCGCCGCATGGTGAGTGCGGCCCCGACGTCACCGCATGAAGAGGCCATAGAACGCGCGCTGCGGCCCAAGTTGCTTGACGAATACGTCGGCCAAGCCAAGGCGCGCGAGCAGTTGGAGATCTTCATCGGCGCGGCCAGGAAGCGTGGCGAGGCGCTGGACCACGTGCTGCTGTTCGGCCCGCCGGGGCTGGGCAAAACCACGCTCTCACACATCATCGCCGCCGAACTTGGGGTGAACCTGCGCCAAACCTCGGGGCCGGTGCTGGAAAAGCCCAAGGACTTGGCCGCCATCTTGACCAATCTCGAAGCCAACGATGTGCTCTTCATCGACGAGATTCACCGCCTCTCGCCGGTGGTCGAGGAAATCCTCTACCCGGCGCTGGAGGACTATCAGATCGACATCATGATCGGCGAGGGGCCGGCGGCGCGCTCCATCAAGCTCGACTTGCAGCCCTTCACCCTGGTGGGTGCCACCACCCGCGCCGGCATGCTGACCAATCCGCTGCGCGACCGCTTCGGCATCGTGGCGCGGTTGGAGTTCTACACGCCTGAGGAGCTCTGCCGCATCGTCACCCGCTCGGCCAAGCTGCTGGGCACGCCCATCGACTTGGAGGGCGCGATGGAAGTGGCGCGCCGCGCGCGTGGCACCCCGCGCATCGCCAACCGGCTCTTGCGCCGGGTGCGCGACTACGCCGAAGTCAAAGGCGACGGCCGCATCGGCAAATCCATCGCCGACCGTGCCTTGGCGATGCTGGACGTGGACCCGCTGGGCTTCGATTTGATGGACCGCAAACTGCTTGAAGCGGTGATTCACCGCTTTGACGGCGGCCCGGTCGGCCTGGATAACGTGGCCGCCGCCATCGGCGAAGAAAGCGGCACCATCGAAGATGTCATCGAGCCCTACCTGATCCAGCAAGGCTTCCTGCAACGCACCCCACGCGGCCGCATCGCCACGCTGGCCGCCTATCGGCATTTGGGGGTGGTGGTGCCGGAGAACGGCCCCCTCACGTCAGAGCCCTTAGCCCCTACGCGTTGACGTCGCTCGATTCGTCCAGGCTCACGCTGGCTTCAAGGTGTTGGGTGTCGCCCCAGCCCATCAGGGCGAAGCCTTCGCTGTGGAACAGCAAGCGGCTGACGCTGGCGTTGGCGATTTTCCAGGTGCGCGGGGCTTCGAGCGTCAGGCCGGTGGCGGCGCGGTAGAGGCAGTCGAGCACCCCGCCGTGCGCCACCACCGCCACGGTTTGGCCGGGATGGCGGGCGGCCACTCGGGCCCAAGCGGCGATGCTGCGCTCGTAGAAGTCCCGCAGGCTCTCGCCGCCTTCGGGACGGAAATCAACCTCACGGGTGCGCCAGCGCCGGGCCAGATCAGCGTCGTGCTGATCCATCTCGGTCAAGGTGCGGCCTTGGAAGACGCCGCCGTGACGCTCACGCAAGCCTGCATCGATCTGCACCGGCAAGCGCAAGCGCTGCGCCACGGCCTGCGCGGTGGCGTGCGCCCGACGCAGGTCCGAGCTGTAAAGCGCGCTCAGCTCGGTTTCTTCGGCCAAGCTGTGGGCCAATTGCTCGGCTTGCCACTGGCCTTTGGGATTCAAGTCGATGTCGATCTGGCCCTGAAAGCGCGTATCGACATTCCAGGAAGTCTCACCGTGGCGAATCGCCAGGATGCGGGTGGTAGAGGTACTGCTCATCTCGATCAAACGCCCCAAACAATTTCGTGGCCCTCGGCATGGGCCCGTTTCATCATGTCAATCACCGGCCAAACCCGTTGGCGCAGTGACACCCAGTCACCCCGGGGCAACGTGCGGCCCTCGGCCTTGGCCGCTTGTTCCATCTCACGCCGATGCGCATCCTCTGCCTCGACCGCCGCTTGCAACAGCGCGATGGCTGCGGGCATCTGCTCGGGCAGAAAAATGCCCTTGGGTGCCGGCTCACGGCCGAGCAGACGCATCAAGCGATCACCCACCGGGGCCGTCATGATGACGTTGCCGCTGGCCTTGGACTTGAACTTGTAAAGCATGGGAAAGCCCTCTTTTTCGCCTACGACTGGATCAAGCCATGGATCAAGCTTGGAGCTTGGCACCGATCTGCTCCGCCACCAAGGCCGCGAGTTGCCGTCGGTCTAGGCCAGCGCAGGCGATCAACGGCAAAGCCTCGACCTGCACCCGCAGCCCCTGGGCCGACGCCACCCACCACAAGCTGCGCAACAAACTGGTGTCACCCACATAGGCCACCGCCGGGCTGACCGCATGCTGCGCGTCGCTGTAACGCAGCACCACCGGCTGCAAAGGGGCCTCAGCCGCAATCGCGGCTTGCAAGAGGTTCGCATGGAGGGGCAGCAGGCCGTGGCCGGTGG